>JASHSZ010000153.1 GCA_030040815.1 Streptosporangiaceae bacterium | reverse complement strand
GGGACCGACGACGTGGCCGCGATTCACGAGGTGATCAGCCGCAGGTTCCGGCGTTACCTGGACGAGCAGGCGGCGGCTCCGCCGGGCCTGGATGAGCTGGCCGCCGGCGCCGACGGTGAGCGGCGCAAGTTCTCCTATCCGCCGAACCTGCTGGTCATCGACGGCGGCCCGGCACAGGTCGCGGCGGCTGTCAAGGCGCTGGACGAACTGGGTGTCGTGGACGTGGCGGTGTGCGGCCTGGCCAAGCGGCTGGAAGAGGTTTGGCTGCCAGGCGAGGACGGCCCGGTGATCTTGCCGCGCTCCAGCGAAGGGCTGTACCTGCTGCAGCGCGTGCGGGACGAGGCGCACCGGTTCGCCATCACCTACCACCGGTCCAAGCGTGCGGCCGCGCTCACCACGAGCGAGCTGGACGGCGTGCCTGGCCTCGGACCGTCCCGGCGGCAGACACTGCTGCGCCGATTCGGCTCGGTGCGCAAGCTCAGGGCCGCTTCCGTGCCGGAAATTGCCGCGGTACCCGGTCTGGGCCGGCAGACCGCCGAGGCGGTGTACCGTGCGCTGCATCAGTCGGAGGACGCGATCCCGCCAGATCGCGCGGAGCCGGATGCGAGACAGGCAGCGGGGGGCGGAGCATGAGCGCTGACGGGTCGAGCCAGCAGGAGATCGTCATCATCACGGGCCTGTCCGGCGCGGGCCGGAGCACGGCCGCCAAGTCCCTGGAGGACCTGGACTGGTTCGTGGCCGACAACCTGCCCGCCGACCTGCTGCCGACCATGGCGGACCTGGCCCGGCGGGCCGGTGACGCGGTCCCGCGGCTTGCCGCCGTAGTGGACATCCGCAGCCGCGCCTTCTCCACCGACCTCAAGTCGGCGATCAGCGACCTGTCTGCCCGTGGCGTGCGGCCCTACGTCGTCTTCCTCGAGGCATCGGACGAGACCCTGGTGCGCAGGTTTGACAGCGTGTCGCGGCCGCACCCGCTGCAGGAGGGCGGCCGCGTGGTCGACGGCATCGCGGCCGAGCGCGAGCTGCTGCAGGGCATGCGCGCCGAGGCGGACCTCGTACTGAACACCACCGAACTGAACGTCCACGAGCTTCGGGCCCGGGTACGCGAAGTATTCGCCAGCGACGGGGACGTCGGACTGCAGCTAAGCGTCGTATCGTTCGGCTTCAAGTACGGCCTGCCCATGGACGCCGATATGGTGGCAGACTGCCGGTTCCTGCCCAACCCACGGTGGGTGCCTGAACTGGCGCCGCTGAGCGGCCGGGATGAGTCGGTCATCGAGTACGTGCTCGACCAGCCCGGCGCCGTCGAATTCCTCGACGCGTTCGTGCGCGCGGTCGGGGTTGCGCTCGACGGCTTTGGCCGCAGGGGCCGACACGACGTGCTCGTGGCGGTGGGCTGTACTGGCGGCAAGCACCGGAGCGTGGTAATGGCCGACAAGATTGCCGCACGGCTATCGGAGTCCTGGCCGGGGATCCAGGTCACGCACCGGGATCTGGGCCGCGAGTAGTGACCAGCAGCCATCCGCAGGGACGTCCGCAGCACCGCCGCATCGTCGCGCTGGGCGGCGGGCACGGCCTGTTCGCCGCCCTGTCCGGGCTACGGCGGGTGACGAGGGACCTGACCGCCATCGTGACTGTGGCCGATGATGGCGGCTCGAGCGGTCGGCTCCGCCGCGAGTTCGGCGTGCTGCCCCCTGGCGACCTTCGGATGGCGCTAGCCGCCCTGTGCGGCGACGACGAGTGGGGGACCACCTGGAGCCGGGTGATCCAGCACCGGTTCGCCGAGGTGGCGGCTGCCATCGACGACCGCGATGCCGGCGTCGCTCAGCCCGGGAGCGGCCTGAGTGGCCACACGGTCGGCAACGTACTGATCGTGGCGCTGTGGGAACTGCTCGGCGACACCGTGCTGGGGCTGGACTGGGTCGGCCGGCTGCTGGGCGCGCACGGCCGGGTGCTGCCGATGTCAGCCGTCCCGCTCGACATCGTGGCCGAGGTCGAAGGCGCAGATCCGGACAGGCCGGACGAGGTGAGCATCGTTCGCGGTCAGGTCGCCTGCGCAACAACGACCGGGCGGGTACGGTCGATATCGCTGATACCCGCCGACCCGCCGGCTTGCCCGGAGGCAGTGCAGGCGATCCGGGCGGCGGACTGGGTGGTGCTCGGGCCCGGCTCGTGGTTTACCAGCGTGCTGCCGCATCTGCTGGTACCCGAGCTGGCCACAGCGCTGGTCGGGACTGGTGCACGGAGGCTGGTAGCGCTGAACCTGGCGCCGCAACCCGGTGAGACCGAGGGCTTCTCCCCGCACACGCACCTGGAGGTGCTGGCGGATCACGCACCGGACCTGGCCATCGACGTCGTGCTCGCGGACCGCGCCGCGGCCCGAGGTTCGATCCCGGAGCTGGAGAAGGCCGCAGGCCGTCTCGGCGCCCGGCTGGTACTCGCCGACCTGGCCGTCCCGGACGGATCGCCACGGCACGACCCGCTGCGCCTCGCGGGCGCGTTCGCGCAGATATTCGAGGGGGATTGAGACGGATGGCGCTGACCAGCCTGGTCAAGGACGAGCTCAGCAGGGTGGCCGTGCTGAAGCCATGCTGCCGCAAGGCTGAGGTG
>JASHSZ010000152.1 GCA_030040815.1 Streptosporangiaceae bacterium | reverse complement strand
CCCGTCACACCATTCTGCTCGCGTGTCGCAGGCTCGATGGGGTCCCGATCGATCCGCGTGCCACCTGCATCGTCGCGGGCCGGCACCCGCTCGACTCCGCCGTCTCGACGTATTACCGGGGTCAGAACATCAACCGGGAGCGACAGCGCGAGCTGACCGGGGAGTTGACCCGACAGGCGATGCCGGCCCGCCCTGACAAGCCGCGCGGCGCTGTCAGAAGTACATGCATGTCGGTGTAGCTCCAGGTCAGCGGCACCGGGTACAGTGCCTATTGGGCTCCGTTCCGAGGGGCGGTCAGCCGTGGTTGTGTTCCGAGGGGCACGGCTATCCCTTATTCGCCTGGCTTGCAAATGAGTCCGCTTTGCTGTGCGCAAAAGCGTGATGGGAGCGCGGCATGACGAATGCCGACAAGAAGGCGCGGGAGCGCCACGACCGGTTCGCCGCAATAGCGGTTATCACTCCCGACGAGTTCGACTTCCAGGTGGAGATCCTAGCCGAGGAGCTGCATGCGCTGCTCTGCCGGTACGACCACACCGACCAGTGCACCTGGGACTACGAGCCGGGCTGGGAGCAGTACACGCACCAGATGTACGTGAACCTGGCCAGCCAGCTCGTCGCGCGCGAGGGCGGTGACGTGCTGGCGGTGCTGCACCTGGTGCGGAACCTGCGCGAGCTGTGGACCGCTGAGTAGCGCTACGTCCAGGGTGTCCTTCGCATGATGGCTCTGCGCGTGGAATACCAGCGCGCCAGGCTTCGCATTTCCTGAGCGAATGCTGCAGAAATACGCCGTCATGTTTCTGGCGATCGCTTCAGTTTGCTAAGCGGAACTATCGCTGCTCTCTCCAACGGTGGCCCCCAGATGGAGGGGGACCTCCCGTGGGCAATTTGGCAGTCGCGGGTCTAAGAATTTCTGGATGCATCGCTGGTATGCCTGGCCGTGTTCAAGCACGGCATGCGGGTGGTTGCTCCGCCGAGCGTTCATGAGTGAAATGTACTTCGTCCATTAACAGCGTTGGCGCTTTAACTCGACTGACCCAGCGACGGACGCAGAGCTCCCGGTTATGCTGACCGCTGCCAGCCGGACGCATCATGCTCGATAGCGACCAGAACGACGGCTTGGCGCGCGGTTATCGAGAGTTCCCCGCGCCGTTGGCGATGCCCACCACGGTCGAGCAGGCAGCAGCTCGAGCACGCACCAGGCCAGCCCAGGTCGGGCCGGCGTCACCAGCCGCGCAGGTCGATCGGCCAGATGTCGACCACGCGGTCACCGGAGAACACGTAGAGCCGCTCGTGGTAGGCCATCGTCGGGTCGATGTGCGCGGGCACGAGCCAGAGCCGATCGCCGACCCGGCGCGGCGGCGTGACCGTGATGTGCTCGTCGGAGCAGAACAGCACCGTGCCGTCGTCCGCCAGCGACGGGTTGCCGTGATCCATGCCGAACGCCTTCAGCCCGGCGTTGCCGACCGCCCAGCCGGGCGCCGCCGAGATGACGGATGCCAGCACGAACGCCGCCTGCTCGAACGGCAGCCCGAGGCGGCCATACGCGGTATCCATCAGCGCGTAGGAACCGGCCTGGATCTCGGTGGCCCACGTGTTGATGGCGAAGGTGCCGGTGCCGCCGGCCGACACGAGCTCGCCGCCGACGTCCGAGTGCGCGGCCAGCAGCCGTTGCATCGCGGTCCGGCAGCGCTGCTCCCGCTCGGCGGCGTCCACCAGGCCGACGACGTGACCCTCGTAGCCCATCACGCCGCGGACCTCCAGTCCGCGTCGCCGGGCGAGGTCAGCCAGCCCGCCCGCGTCCTCCGGGGCGGAGCCACACCGGGGCAGCCCGACGTTGACGTCGATCACGACCTCGCGAACGCCGCCATCGGCGGCCGCGTCGATGGTCTCGGCAGAGTCGACGGCAATCGTTACCCTCGCCCCCGCGGCCGTCAGGCTGCCGAGTCGCCGGGCATCCAGCACCTCGTTGGCGAGCAGCAGGTCCTGGCCGAGACCCGCGGCGGCCATGCCCTCACACTCACGGATCGTCGCGCAGGTGAACCCTGAGTGCCCGGCGGCTGCCTGCCGGCGCGCCAGGGACGTGCACTTGTGCGCCTTGACGTGCGGCCGGAGCCGACCACCGGGCAGCGCCGCCGCCATCGTGGCGAGGTTGCGTTCGAGCGCGTCACCGTCGACAAGCAGGGCCGGGGTGTCAACCTCGGAAACGCGCACGCGCCGTCAGCCTCCGAGTCGCTGCCGGGCAGCCCTCACAGGATGTCTCGCGCGACCATGCTGCCGATGCCGAGCCCGCCGACGCCTTGCTGCTGCCGGCGCTCTTCGTGGATGGCCTCGATCGCCAGCACGAGCGCCAGCAGGAACACGTCGTTCTCGTTATCGGCGACGTCGATCGCGAACTTCTCGCGCAGCGAAAACTGCCGCACCATCCGGGCCACGGGCGTGCCGTCGCGGCTGATCGTGTAGTCGCCGCCGTCGAAGTGGCCGCGGGCGGTGAGGTAACCAAAGGCCGACTGGATGTC
>JASHSZ010000151.1 GCA_030040815.1 Streptosporangiaceae bacterium | reverse complement strand
GTGAATCGCTTGACAAGCGGCGCCTTGCGGGCGTACGACTATATCGCAGTTATGAACGGTCGTTTATACGACCGGCAAACCCGCGCGCGTCTGCTGTGACGGCCGCGGATGCGTGCCACTGACCCGGGCCGACCCCCTCCTCCCGGCCCGGGTCTGGCCGCGCGCTGCTTCCCACTTTGCGCGGCTCTCACCCCGGGCCGGTAACGCCACCACTCAGACTCCGGCCGGTAGCCCAGCGAGCGCCTCCTCGATGGCCTTGTCGTTGAGCTGCAGGTCGCGCATCTGCCCTGACATGTAGTCGCCGTAAGCGGTCAGGTCGAGCAGCCCGTGCCCGCACAGGGCGGTGAGGATGACCTTCTCCTCTCCGGTCTCCTTACACCGGAGCGCCTCTTCGATGCAGGCCGCGACGGCGTGCGTCGGCTCCGGCGCCGGCACGATCCCCTCGGTGCGGGCGAACCGCAGCCCGGCGGCGAAGCACTCAGATTGCGGCTTGGCCACGGCCTCGATGAGGCCAAGTTCGTAGATGTGCGACAGCAGCGGCGACATGCCGTGATAACGCAGCCCGCCGGCGTGGATCGGGTCCGGTATGAACTCGTGACCCAGCGTGTGCATCTTCAGCAGTGGCGTCATCCCGGCCGTGTCGCCGAAGTCGTAGGCGTACACGCCGCGGGTGAACGACGGGCAGGCGGCGGGCTCGACCGCGCGGATCACCGGGTTCATCCGGCCGGCCAGCTTCTCCCGCAGGAACGGGAACGTGAGGCCGCCGAAGTTCGAGCCGCCCCCGGTGCAGCCGACGATCACGTCGGGAGTATCGCCAGCCTGGGCGAGCTGCTTGAGGGCCTCCTCACCGATGATGGTCTGGTGCATCAGCACGTGGTTGAGGACGCTGCCGAGCGAGTACCGGGCGTCGGGGTCAGCGGCGGCCATCTCGACCGCCTCGCTGATCGCGATGCCCAGGCTGCCGGTCGAGTCCGGGTGCTCGGCCAGCACCGCCCGGCCCGCATTGGTGAGCGGCGACAGACTCGGGTGCACGGTCGCGCCGTAGGTCTCCATGAGCAGCTTGCGGTAGGGCTTCTGGTCGTAAGACGCGCGGACCATCCACACCTCGAGTTGCAGCCCGAACAGCGCGGTGGCGAACGCCAGCGCGCTGCCCCACTGGCCGGCGCCAGTCTCGGTGGTGAGCTTCGTCACGCCCTCGGCCGCGTTGTAATACGCCTGCGGTACCGCGGTATTGGGCTTGTGCGAGCCGGCGGGGCTGACGCCCTCGTACTTGTAGTAGATGCGAGCCGGCGTGCCGAGATCGCGCTCGAGCCGACGGGCCCGCAGCAGCGGGGTCGGTCGCCACAGCCGGTATACGTCGAGGACCTCGTCAGGAATGGCGACGTGCCGCTCGCCGGTGACCTCCTGCGCAATCAGCGCACCGGGAAACAGCGGGGCGAGGTCGTCGGGCCCGACCGGCTGGCCGGTGCCCGGGTGTAGCGGCGGCGGCGGTGCCGACGGCAGGTCGGCGACCACGTTGTACCAGTGCCGTGGTATCTCGGACTCTGGCAAGAGGTACTTCACCTGGCGCTCCATCGATGCCTCCGCAGCGTGAATGTGTGACGACAGGCGTAACGCTAGCGGACGCCGCCGCGGCCAGAAAGGTGCACGGCACGACACAAACCCACCATTGGGGAACGGGGGTGCTTCGCCCCGGTCGCTCGCAGCTACCCGGCCGCGGGGCCTGCCGAGCGGTTGCGACGCCACCGCTCGCATGGGAACCTTGACCGACAGGGGTGGGACTGAGCGCCCTGGCCGACGTGTGGCTCGGCGAGCGCTAGGGTTGCTAGGTTTCGGGCGTGGAGGTCGCGGTGCGCTGGAGGCGGGATGATCGCCAGCCGCCGGACGACCACCAGGACGCCGACGCCGAGAAGTGGCTCAGCGAATTCAGGTCAGTCCGGCCGGATGCGCTCACGGCCGCCGACCCGGACGCCGCAGGTCGGGCGCGCACGCCGCCCCGAACCAGTGCCGGTAACCGGGCGCGGCCCGGTGAGTCGGCCGGACCGTCACCCGCCGGTGGCGTGCGCTGGGGTCCGCCGCCGCCGCAAAACGGCGGCGGTTACCGGGGTTCGGATCGCGGTGCCGAGCGTCTGACGGCACCGCCGGGGCCGCCGCGTGCCGACCTCGAGCGGGACATCGGGCCATGGGACGCGGTGCGACCGCCGCGCGAGTCGGCCCCGCGCCACGATCCCGGTCACCCCGACGTCGGTCGCCGATCGGCCGATGACGATGAGACTGACCAGCTTGGGCAGCCGGTGCGGGAGACCGAGCACCCGCCCGTGGATCCCCCACAGGTCGAATGGTGGGAGGCGACCGACCACGGCACCCGGCCGGGCTCCGTGTACTTGCTGCGGGGTCGTGACGGCCGGATGCTCCCCGAGGACGGGACTGGCCGGGGCGATGCGGACCCGCTGCCTGATCGCCGGCCGTACCGGCCCGAGGGCACTGGCCGGAGCGGTGCGGACGTGCTGCCCGATCGTCGGATGCCAAGACCCGAGGGCGCCGGCCGGGGCGATGCGGACGCGCTGTCTGGTCGCCGGCCGTACCGGCCCGAGGACACTGGCCGGAGCGGTGCGGGCGTGCTGCCCGATCGTCCGATGCCAAGACCCGAGGGGACCGGCCGGGGCGGTGCGGACCCGCTGCCTGGTCGCCGGCCGTACCGGCCCGAGGGGGCTGGCCGGGGCGGTGCGGACTTGCTGTCTGGTCGTCGGCCGCAGCGACCCGACGGCACCGGCCGTAGCGACGAAGGGCCCGCCGGGCGACTCAGTGCCGACTCGGAGGCCAGCCACCAGCCCCGTAACGGGTACCGACCCGACCGGCCCACTCTGCCGCCGGGCCGGGTCGACGGCCACCGCGCGGCCGTGGCTGACGGACCCCGACCCGGCCCCGGCCCGCGGCCTGGTTTCGGCGCACCGCCCGGCGTGGGCCTGCCGGGACAACGACACGTGCGGCCGCCGCGACCGGATGTAGCCGTATGGCCAGACCCAGATGCGTTGTCCGCTTTGAATCCTCGGCCGGGTGTGGCTGCCGTGCCGAGTCCCGGCGAGCTGCGCGGTGCGCCGCCAGTGCGCGAGGATCTGCCGCTGGAGCGCGCTGCGCGGCAGCGGGCGGCCAGAGGGCCGGATCCCGGCGAGCTGCCCGGTGCGCCGCCAGTGCGCGACGATCTGCCGCTGGAGTCCGCCGCGCGCTCGTACCTAACTGCAGCGGTTGACCAGCACGCGCGGCGCCCCGAGCCGTTCCCGTCAGCCGAGCGGCCGCTGTCTCCGTCGGGAACGATCCTGCCGGATCCGCCGGGGCCGGGACCCAGGCGGGAGCTCGCCGCGAAACTGTCCCTCGCCGAGCTCGCCCGGGTGCGGCAGGCGCTGGCTCTGTTGTCTGAGGATTCCGTGACCGCGGCCGAGCGGACGACGGGTAGCGCGGACGGGCCCGTTCCCTCGTCCGGAACCGCTGGCCAGCAGGCAGGCGCCGATGCCGCCGAGGGCGACGACGAGGACGAGGCCGACACCCTGCCGATGCCGGTAGTGCTCCGCGGCGACACGGCCATGGAGTCGGCAGCCGCGGCGGAGACGCCACTTCGGGATCCGTTCGAGCCCGCGCGACCCAGCCAGCAGAGCAGCGATCCCGAGCCGGAGCCGACGGAGGAGCCGGGCCCGGCCGGTCCGGCCGAAAGCCTTCCCCCGGCCGCCGCCGCGAAGCTCGATCAGATCAAGGATCTGCTGATCACTGCTGAAGCGATCGGCGAGTACAACCTCGACCAGCACTTCGAGCAGGTGAGGCAGCAGCAGCAGAAACTGATTCGCGAGTTCTTCAATGAGGCGGTGCCAGGCCGGAACGCGCCGGCCTGAAGCAGCGTCAGGCCCGCCGCAGGCGGGTCCGAAACGCTTGAGTCAGGTTCTCGGCTTCCTGCTCACTGATCGGCACCAGCTCGGCGCCTAGGTCTCCGTACTCCCACTCGACGATGGCCGAGTCGAGCTGCCAGCTCAGGTCCCAACCGAGCGCCTCGTCGATCGATCCGGATTCCGAAAGCGTCCGGCGCGCGAGGCCCGCGGCCGGGCCGCGTTGGTGCGCGACGATGACGTAGTACTCCACGTCGCCGATCACCTGGGTTGCTCCCGTGCCAACGGCGCGGAAGTCGGCGATGTCCCTGCACCCGGGGGGCTGCTGCACGACCTCCGCGGCCGCTGCCTGCTGCGCCCGCAACCGGGCCCGCTCGGCGGGCGCGGTAGCTGGGTCGGTGATCCGCA
>JASHSZ010000150.1 GCA_030040815.1 Streptosporangiaceae bacterium | reverse complement strand
CCGGGCAGGATGTCAAAGCCCAGGCCGGTCATGCGCTCGCGGAACCACGCGGTGTTCTCGCGCAGCCTGGTCCGCAGGTCATCGCTGCTCTCCAGCAGGTCCAGTACCCTGAGCGAGGCGCCCGCCACCGCGGGCGCGACTGTGTTGGAAAACAGGTACGGCCTTGAGCGCTGGCGGAGGAGGTCGATGATCTCCTTGCGCCCGCTGGTATAGCCGCCACTGGCCCCGCCTAGCGCCTTGCCCAGAGTCCCGGTCAGGATGTCAACGCGGTCGGTGACATCGTGCAGTTCGGGCGTGCCACGGCCGCGTGCGCCGACAAATCCGACCGCGTGCGAGTCGTCGACCATGACCATCGCGCCATAACGGTCAGCCAGGTTACAGATCTCACCGAGTGGCGTGACGTAGCCGTCCATGGAAAACACGCCATCGGTGGCGATGAGTCGGCGCCTCGCGTCGGCGCTTGCCTTGAGCTGAGCTTCGAGGTCGGTCATGTCGCGATTGCGGTAGCGCAGTCGCCTGGCCTTGCTGAGCCTGATCCCGTCAATGATCGAGGCGTGGTTCAGTTCGTCGCTGATGACGGCGTCATGTTCGCTGAGCAGCGTCTCGAAGAGTCCCCCGTTGGCGTCGAAGCAGGAGGAGTACAAGATGGTGTCCTCGGTACCGAGGAAGCCCGAGATGCGCTGCTCCAGTTGTTTGTGCAAGTCCTGGGTGCCGCAGATGAACCGTACGCTCGCCATGCCGTATCCCCAGCGATCCAGGGCCTCCTTGGCGGCTGTCACGATGCGTGGGTCGTCGGCCAAGCCCAGGTAGTTGTTCGCGCAGAGGTTGAGAACCTCCTTGCCGTCCCCGACGCGGATGTTCGACCCCTGCGGGCCGAGGATGACGCGCTCAGCCTTGAACAAGCCAGCCGACCGGATCTCGTCAAGCTCGCTGCTGATGTCCTGCTGGACGCTGGCAAACACCTGCCCGCCCCCTCGCGATCATTGCTTACCGGTAAGCCCAGGTGAGAACCACCTTGCCACACTGGGCGCTTCGCACCGTTTCGAAGGCGCGCCCGAAATCGGCGGCATCGAACCTGTGCGTGATGACTGGAGAGATGTCAAGACCTGAATGGATTAGAACCGACATCTCATACCAAGTCTCGAACATCTGACGGCCGTAGATGCCCTTAATGGTGATCATGTTTGTAACAAGATGCGACCAGTCGATCCCGAAATCCTCCGTCGGCAGGCCCAGCATCGCGATTTTGCCCCCGTGGGTCATGGCGGCCACCATTCCCCGCAATGCGGCCGACTTGCCAGACATCTCAAGGCCGACGTCGAAACCCTCGCGCATACCAAGTTCGGCCATCACGTCGCCAACGCTGAAGTCTGCAGCGTTTACAGCCAGTGTCACGCCGATCCGCCTGGCGAGATCCAGCCGGTATTCCGACACGTCACTGATGGCAATGTGCCGAGCGCCTGCATGCCTAGACACGATCGCTGCCATGAGGCCGATCGGGCCGGCGCCGGTGATGAGAACGTCCTCCCCTAGTATCGGGAACGTCAGGGTCGAGTGCACGGCGTTGCCGAACGGGTCGAAGATTGCGGCGACGTCGAGGTCGATGTTTGGCTCGTGCCGCCACACGTTCGTCGCGGGCAACGCGACGTACTCGGCGAAGGCGCCGGGATGGTTAACCCCGACCCCCTTCGTGTGCGCGCACTGAACGCGCCGACCCGCCATGCAGTTGCGGCAACGGCCGCATACCAGGTGGCCCTCACCGCTTACGAGGTCGCCGTTTTGCAGCTCTTGCACCTCGGACCCGGCATCGACGACCTCACCGACGAACTCGTGGCCGACGACCAGCGGCGTCGGCACATTCGCTCGCGCCCAGCCATCCCAGTCATAGATATGTAGGTCCGTGCCGCAGACACCGGTTCTGAGCACGCGGATCAGGACGTCATCCCGGCCCAGGGTGGGGACGGGCACGTCCTCGAGCCTGAGGCCAGGCTCCGCTTCCGCCTTAACCAGCGCTTTCATCCGCCGCGCACTCCCAGCACACGATCTCGACAGCACCGCGGCCATCAGCGCCGTCCCGCCGCGACCGGCCGCCGTGTCCCGCTAGCCCAGAACCATACCGCTCCAGGCAGCCAGACCGGTCCGGCTCAGGCGCCACCCCGGCTGCCGATCGGCAGGCTGTCGGGCGACCGGATCGTATCTGGTACCGCGATGCCGAGGTACCGGCGGGCGAGTTCTCCATGACCGGGCGAAGGCCGGACAGCAGCATCTCGGCCCGGAGTAAGGGACCTATGGCACCTGACGTGCAGACTAACGCCCCATGATGCGCTCTAGGCATATGAGTTTACTTGCTGAATGCTCGCAGATGGCGAACCCTTCCGGACGATCATTGAGCCCTTCCGCATTCACTCGGTCGAGCCCTTGCGGATGACGACTAGGGGCGAGCGGGCCGATGCCCTGGCCGCAGCGGGCTACAACCTGTTCGGCCTGCGGGCCGAGGACGTCCTGATCGATTTGCTGTCCGACTCAGGAACCGGTGCGATGTCAGCCGAGCAGTGGGCCGCGATTCAGCGTGGCAATGAAGCCTACGCGGGTGCCCCGTCGTTCTACCGCTTCCGCAATGCAGTCACCCAGCTATTCCCTTTCCGACACGTCCTGCCTACGCATCAGGGCCGGGCCGCG
>JASHSZ010000149.1 GCA_030040815.1 Streptosporangiaceae bacterium | reverse complement strand
AGTTCGACAGTAGCTCGTCGTCGAGCAGGTATCGCCACCGGGGCAGCGGCCTGGCCGGGCCGACTGTCCTGTTGTTGCGCTTGGTCAGACAGCCCTCGCTGTGCGGGAACCAGTAGAACTCGAAGTGCTCGTTGTCCGCGGTCAGCTCGTCCAGCCGACTGATCACCTGGGACCAGCCCATGGGCTCCTCGCGGGCTTCCAGCAGGAAGGCAGGCACCACCTGAAAGGTTATGGCGGTAACGATGCCGAGCGCGCCGAGGCCGACTCTTGCCGCGCGGAAAACATCGGCGGGCGAGCCGTCAGGGCGGCTGATACCGCCGCTGGGCGAGTCTGCCGAGCAGCTGATGATGCGGCCGTCGGCGAGCGCCAATTCCAGGCCAGCCACCTGGGCAGCCATGCCGCCGACGTCGCGGCCCGTGCCGTGCGTCCCGGTCTGGGTGGCGCCGGCGACGGTCTGGACCTGGATGTCGCCCATGTTCGCGAGCGACAGGCCGCGCGCGAGCAGCTCGGTGTTGAGCACCCGCAGCGGGCAGCCGGCCTCCACCGTGACCGTCCCCGCCGCGGCGTCGACCGTCCTGATGGCGGTCAGCCGGTCCGGGCGCAGCAGGACGCCATCGGTCACCGCCGTCGGCGTGAATGAGTGCCCGGTGCCCGCCATGCGGATCGCGAGCCCGTCGGCCGCGGCCCGGCAGATCTCAGCCGCCACTTCCGTGGCGGAACCGGGCGACGCGATCCGGCGCGGACGCGCGGTGACGTTGCCTGCCCAGTTGCGCCACGTTGCAGCTACCGGGCCAGTACCGCTACCCATTAACCCATTGTGCAGTCGTCGCATCAGTAGTCGTGACCCATCTCTCCCGTCTCACCGCGTATCGTGGTCGCGCCCCCGGGCGCTACAGTCACCGTCACCATTCCGAGAGACGTTGTTTACCAGTGCCACACCCGCGCGCATTGTTAGCGCACTGTTCGAGGCCCGGGCCTTTCTGGCCGTTGCACGGCGCCGTTAGGGTGGTGGCGTTATGGGACGTCTCCTGCGGACTCTGGCACCGGGAGGCCGCCGTCTCGCTGCCTTCGGAGTAGCCACCGGGCTGACCCTGGGCCTCATCGTGCAGGCGCAGGCACCAGCCCTGGCCATTACTCGCCGGTCAGCTACCGGCACGCCCGGTAATGGCAGCTCGTTCGGCCAGGTCACGCTGCCCGATCTGCTTATCGTCGCGCCGAAAGGTCTGACTTCGGCGCAGATCACAAGGCTCGGCGCGATCTCCGGACTGCGCGACATGATCACCTTCGACGGCGCCGAGATCGAGGTCGGCGGAGTGCCGGTCAGCGTCCTTGGCGTGGATCCCAGCACGCTTCGGTCCTGGGTTCCGCTGCGGGCCGCCTCCGACCAGGCTTTCTGGACGGCGCTAGCGGCTGGCGAGTTCGTCGCGCAGACGGCCGCCAGCACTCCGCTGCAGCTCAAGCCGGGAGCGGAGTACCAGCTAACCGGCGGCTCTACCGTGATCGTGCGGTACGGCATGGCGGCGACCCTCGGGCTGACAGGTGTTGACCTGCTGGTGAACCAGTCACTGTCGGCCCGGCTCGGTCTGGACCGGCGTGTGGTTGGACTGATCAGCGCGCCCGGCGTGGCCATCTCGACGCTGCAGAGCGAGGTCGCCCAGATCCTGGGCGCCAGCGGGCGGATCGAGGTGCTGCGGACTCAGCAGGTGCCGACCGCCGCTCCGTCTGCCGCATCTCCGTCGCCGGCCACCGGGTCGGCGAGCACGCGGCCCACGACGTGGGTCGAGCTATTCCAGGCTTCGGCCGCGGACTACTGCCCTGGCCTGTCGTGGACCGTACTCGCGGCCATCGCCCAGATCGAGAGCGCCGACGGCCAGAACGACGGGCCGTCGAGCGCTGGCGCACTGGGGCCTATGCAGTTCCTGCCGTCGACATGGGCGGAGTGGGGAATCGACGCGTTCGGCGAGACCGGTCCGCCGGACGTGATGAACCCGTATGACGCCGTGCCGTCGGCCGCGAGAATGCTGTGCGCGGACGGTGCCGCGGCCGGCGGCACTGCGCTCGACAATGCGATCTTCGACTACAACCACGCGGACTGGTACGTCAGCGAAGTGCTGACGCTCGCCGCGCAGTACGCGGCCGCTTACGGCTAGGCAGTGGCCGCCTCGCGAGCGCCGCCCGCCCGCGGCCACGGTGGGGTGGCAAAGCTGGTTGGATGACTCTCATGGCCGGCTACGACGCATTCGTGCTCGTGTCCTTCGGCGGCCCGGAGGGAATCGCGGACGTCATCCCGTTCCTGCAGAACGTCACGGCCGGGCGCGGCCTACCACAGGACCGGCTGGAGCAGGTGGCGGAGCATTACTACCGATTCGGCGGGGTCAGCCCTATCAACCAGCAGTGCCGTGACCTGATCGCGGCCATCGAGAGAGACTTCGCGGCTCGGGGCGTATCCCTGCCGGTGTACTGGGGGAACCGGAACTGGCATCCGTACCTGCGCGACACGCTGGAGACGATGGCGGCTGACGGCGTCGGCCGTGCGCTCGCGTTCGTGAGCTCGGGGTACAGCTCGTTCTCCAGCTGCCGCCAGTACCTGCGCGACATCGACGCCGCGCGCCAGCACGTCGGCAGCACCGCGCCCCAGGTGGACAAGCTGCGGCAGTACTTCAACCATCCGGGCTACATCGGCTCGTTCGCGGCCGCCGCGGCCGCCGCCCTCGCGTCGCTGCCCGCGGGGCTGCTAGCCCAGGGGGCGCCCCGTGGAGCCGCCACTAACGACGCGGTCGACCTCATCTTCACCGCGCACAGCGTTCCGGCGAGCATGGCGGAGGCCGCTGGCCCGGCGGGTGGTGCCTACCAGGCGCAGCTCGCCGAGACGGCGAGGCTGGTCGCGGCGCAGCTCGGCTGGCAGCGGCCCTGGCGGCTGGCATACTCCAGCCGCAGCGGCCCGCCATCGCAGCCCTGGCTGGGGCCCGACATCAACGACCTGCTAGCCGAGTTGGCCGCCTCCGGATCGCGCGCCGTTGTGGTCGTGCCGATCGGGTTCGTGAGCGACCACATGGAGGTCAGGTTCGACCTCGACGTGGAAGCTGCCGCCACAGCTAACCGCCTTGGCCTGGTGTACGCGCGCGCCGCGACGCCGGGCACCGATTCGCGGTTCGTGTCGATGATCACCGATCTGGTCCTCGAGCGGCTGGACGGCACGGCGCCGCTGTCTCTTGGCGCGTTCGGCGCCGGGCCCGATGCCTGCCCGCCCGGCTGCTGCGTCCCAGCCGGGCGGTGACGGCCCGGTGACGTGCGCCCCGGCGCCGGACCCCCCACCGTCCGAGGTGGCCGAGCTCGCGGAGCTGGCGAGCTCGATCGCGCAGGAGGCGGCCGAGCTGCTCCTCACCGGCCGCGGCCAGGTCGAGGTCGTGCAGACGAAGTCCAGCCCGACCGACGTCGTGACGGAAATGGACCGGGCGGCCGAGAAGCTGATCCGGGACCGGCTGGCCGCTGCCCGGCCCGGCGACGCCGTACTCGGCGAGGAGGGCGGGCAAACCGGTGTCGGCCGCGTCCGGTGGATAGTCGACCCGCTCGACGGCACCGTGAACTATCTATACGGACTGCCCGATTGGGCGGTCAGCATCGCGGTCGAGGTGGCGGGCGAGGTTGAGGTCGGTGTGGTCTGCGTGCCGCTGCGACGCAACCTGTTCACCGCTGTCCGTGGCGGCGGCGCCTGGCTGGAATCGGCCTGGCGGCCTGGGCGGCAGCGGCTCGCCTGCAACTCCGGCGTCGGCTTGTCGGCAGCCCTGGTAGCTACCGGCTTCGGTTACGCGGCAGATAAGCGGGCCCGGCAGGGCAGGGTGGCCGCGGCGGTGCTGCCGAGGGCCAGGGACATCAGGCGGTCCGGGTCGGCCGCCACCGATCTGTGCTCGGTTGCCGCGGGGCAGGTCGACGCCTATTACGAGCAGGGCGTGCAGGCCTGGGATATCGCCGCCGGTGGCCTCATCGCCAGGGAAGCCGGTGCGCGTACCGGCGGCCTGCATGGCCAGGCTGCCGGATCGGAGATGACGATTGCCGCGGCCGCCGGGCTCTTTGCGGAACTGCACGACCTACTGGCCGGGCTGGGCGCCGCGGGCGGGCCTGCGACGGGCTGAGCCCGGTCCGGTTACGTGCGGGACAGCGTGCCGGTCGCGGCCGGCTGGCCCTCGAAGTCGAAATTGATCGAACTCTGGCCGCTCAGCGTCAGGGTGACCGTGCCGTTATCGCAGGTCGACTGACCCACGACGATCCCCTGGCTCGTGGTCAGGGTCGTCGCCGTGGCCGACGTCAAGCTCAGGTCGCCGGAGCAGGTGAAGTCGGCGCCCGTGTAGTCGATGCTGCCTGAGGACTGGCCGGAGGTGAGCGTGACCGTCACGGTGAAGGTGGCTGATGCCTGCGTCACCGGGCCAGACCAGGTGCCGCCGAATGCTGCCGGCGTGGTCGGACCCAGGCTCGGGGACGGCGTCGGGCGGGCGGTCACGGCCGGGCCGTGGGTGTTGGCCGCGAGCTTGCCGTGGCTCGGCGGCCGGCCGCCAGACACCAGGTTCACGATGAGCAGCGCGGCCAGGACGACCACGACGATGGCGCCGCCGGCGATCGCCCACGCGGCCGGGTGTCTGGTGCGGGCCGACTGCGCGCTGTTCCTGGCTCCGCGACGTTGCGCATGCTGCTGGCCGGGCACGACGCCCCCGCCTGAGTGCCGGGAAGCCGCTCGGGCGTCCCGGCCTGCGGGCAGGCGGCCGGGCCGGGGCGGCTGCGGCC
>JASHSZ010000148.1 GCA_030040815.1 Streptosporangiaceae bacterium | reverse complement strand
GTGATCGCCGCGGTCAGCGTCGTCTTGCCGTGGTCAATGTGACCGATGGTGCCGATGTTGACGTGCGGCTTGGTCCGCTCGAACTTCGCCTTCGCCACTGGTGTCTCCTCGTTGCGATCGTTTCCCCGCCGCGGCGGGGCCAGGCGCTCGCGCGCGCTGCTTGGTTCCCTCGTTGTTCTCTTACTCGCCGCGTGCCTTGGCGATGATCTCCTTGGCGATGCTGGGCGGGACCTCGGCATACGAGTCGAACTGCATGCTGTAGTCCGCCCGGCCCTGGGTCCGGCTGCGCAGGTCGCCCACGTAGCCGAACATCTCCGACAACGGGACGAGGGCCTTGACGACCCGCACCCCGGACCGCTCCTCCATGGCCTGGATCTGGCCCCGGCGGCCGTTGAGGTCGCCGATGACGTCGCCCATGTAGTCATCGGGCGTCCTGACCTCGACCGCCATCACCGGTTCCAGCAAGACCGGATCGGCCTGCGCTGCGGCCTTCTTGAAGGCCATCGATCCGGCGATCTTGAAGGCGAGCTCCGACGAGTCGACCTCGTGGTAGGCGCCGTCGGTCAGGGTGACCTTGAGGTCCACCATCGGATACCCAGCCAGCACGCCGAACTCGGCGGCTTCCTGGCAGCCCGCATCCACCGACGGAATGAACTCGCGCGGCACCCGGCCGCCGGTGACCTTGTTCTCGAACTCGTAGCCGCCGCCGTCGCCACCGGTCGGCTCGAGGTTGATGATGACCCGCCCGTACTGGCCGGAGCCGCCGGTCTGCTTCTTGTGCGTGTACTCGACGTGCTCGACCTTCTTGCGGATCGTCTCCCGGTAGGCGACCTGGGGACGGCCGATGTTGGCCTCGACCCGGAACTCGCGGCGCATCCGGTCGACCAGCACCTCCAGGTGCAGCTCACCCATGCCCGAGATGATCGTCTGACCGGTCTCCTCGTCGGTCCTGACCTGGAAGGTCGGGTCCTCCTCGGCCAGCCGCTGGATGGCGGTGCCGAGCTTGTCCTGGTCGCCCTTGGTCCGCGGCTCAATCGCCACGTTGATGACCGGCGCCGGGAACGTCATCGACTCGAGGATCACCTGCTTGCTGGTGTCGCACAGCGTGTCGCCGGTCGTGGTGTCCTTGAGCCCCATCACGGCGACGATCTGGCCAGCGGTCGCGGACGGGCGCTCCTCGCGCTTGTTCGCGTGCATCCGGTAGATCTTGCCGATCCGCTCCTTGCGACCCTTGGTCGAGTTCAGCACCTGGCTGCCCGCATCCAGTCGCCCGGAGTAGACGCGGATGTAGGTTAGCTTGCCGAGGTGCTGATCGGACATGATCTTGAACGCCAGCGCCGCAAACGGCTCTGCCGGGTCGGCGTGCCGCTCGATAATGGTGTCCTCGTCGCCGACCGCGTGCCCCTTGATCGACGGGATGTCGATCGGGCTCGGCAGGAAGTCGACGATCGCGTCCAGCATCGGCTGCACGCCCTTGTTCTTGAACGCGCTGCCGCACAGCACCGGGGTGACGGCGCTGGCGATCGTGGCCCGCCGGATCGCGGCGATGAGCTGCTCGGCCGAGGGCTCGGTGCCCTCGAGGTAGAGCTCCATCATCTCTTCGTCGTTCTCGGCGATGGTCTCGAGCAGGTTGTCGCGCCACTCGCGGGCGGCCTCTAGGTGGTCGTCGGGAATCGAGACGGTGTCATAGGTGTCGCCCTTGCCCTCGGTCTGCCACAGCAGCGCGCGCATCCTGACAAGGTCGATCACGCCGCGGAAGTCCGACTCGACGCCCCACGGCAGCTGGATCACCAGCGGGGTCGCGCCCAGCCGGTCACCGATCATGTCCACGCACCGGTGGAACTCGGCACCAACCCGGTCCATCTTGTTGACGAAGCAGATGCGAGGCACGCCGTAGCGGTCGGCCTGCCGCCACACCGTCTCGGACTGCGGCTCGACACCGGCCACCCCGTCGAACACCGCGACAGCACCGTCTAGCACGCGCAGCGAGCGCTCGACCTCGACCGTGAAGTCAACGTGGCCGGGTGTGTCGATGATGTTGATGGTGTGATCGCGCCACATCGTGGTGGTCGCCGCGGACGTGATGGTGATGCCGCGCTCTTGCTCCTGCTCCATCCAGTCCATGGTGGCGGCGCCCTCGTGGACCTCACCGATCTTGTAATTGATGCCGGTGTAGAACAGGATCCGCTCGGTGGTAGTGGTCTTGCCCGCGTCGATATGCGCCATGATCCCGATGTTGCGGACACTGGCGAGTTCGCTAGCGGTCTGAATGGCGGCCACTGCCTTGATCCTCGATCCTTGCTCGGTTGTGGAGCTCAGCTACCAGCGGTAGTGAGCGAATGCCTTGTTGGACTCGGCCATCTTGTGGGTGTCCTCCCGGCGCTTGACGCTCGCCCCGAGTCCGTTGCTGGCGTCAAGCAGCTCGTTCATCAGCCGCTCAGTCATGGTCTTTTCCCGGCGCTGCCGCGAGTAGGTGATCAGCCAGCGAAGCGCGAGCGTGGTGCTGCGGGAGGCCCGGACCTCAACCGGCACCTGGTAGGTAGCACCGCCGACCCGCCGGCTCTTGACCTCGAGGGTCGGCTTGACGTTGTCGAGCGCCCGCTTGAGCGTGACAACCGGGTCGGTGCCGGTCTTGTCCCGGCAGCCCTCGAGCGCACCGTAGACGATCCGCTCGGCGAGCGACCGCTTGCCGCTCTTGAGCACCTTGTTCACCAGCGCGGTGACAAGCGGCGAGCCGTAGACCGGGTCGGTCACCAGCTGCCGCTTGGTCGCGGGGCCCTTGCGCGGCATGTCAGCTCTTCTCCTTCTTCGCGCCGTAGCGGCTGCGCGCCTGCTTCCGGTTACGGACACCCTGGGTGTCCAGCGAGCCGCGCACGATCTTGTAGCGCACGCCGGGCAGGTCCCGGACCCGGCCGCCGCGCACCAGCACGATCGAGTGCTCCTGCAGGTTGTGCCCGACGCCAGGGATGTAGGCCGTCACCTCGATCTTGCTGGTGAGCCGGACACGCGCCACCTTGCGGAGGGCGGAGTTCGGCTTCTTGGGCGTGGTCGTGTAGACGCGCGTGCATACCCCGCGGCGCTGCGGGCTGCCGTGCAGCGCCGGAGTCTTGTTCTTGGCTACCTTGTCCTGCCGGCCCTTGCGGACCAGCTGCTGGATCGTGGGCAACGCGTCTCCGTGTTTCCTGCCGCGCGCCTTGCGGCGCGATCTGTTGTCGTCTCAAGGTCGGCCGCGCTCGGCGCACGGCTAGGACGTGCCTGTGACCTGCTGGTTTACTACCTGGTTGCCGCCCGCTCGCCCCCCGCGGTCGGGTGTGTCGTGACGCTCACGATGCACCGCTTCGCGTTGATCCGGACCCAGGCCGGGCCCGAAACTCCGGAGGGAAGGCTTGCCGCACGCCTGGCGTCACGCTGGTGCATGACCACCGGGCCGGGCGCGCGCCCATGAATCATGGACGCGGACACCCAGAATACCGAACTCGTCGCGCACGTCAAAACGAGCAGGCTAGCTGAAGCTTGCTCTCATGCTAATCAGATAATCCGCAGGATTATTCCGGCGGCGCGCGCAGCACAACACCCCATAGGGAGCAACTGTGTCATCCGCGCCGCTAGTGGGTCGTGGCTGACACCCAGCCGCCCCAGCGAGAGGGGCGGCGGGAGAATCGCAGAGCGCGAGCAGAGCGAGGGGATAGGTCGTGCCGCTGCTGATCGGGACTTCGGGCTGGCAGTACCGGGACTGGCGCGGCAGCTTCTACCCGGCCGGGGTACCGACCTCCCGGTGGCTGGAGCACTACGCGGGCCACTTCCCAACCGTGGAGAACAACGGCACGTTCTACCGGCTGCCGACGACGGCTGCATTCGCCGACTGGGCAGCCCGCACGCCAGGCGGCTTCGTCATGGCGGTCAAGGCCAGCCGGTATCTCACCCATATCAGGCGGCTACGCGACCCGGCCGAGCCGGTCGCCCGCCTGCTCGCGGCCGCGGCCGGCCTCGCTGACCGGCTCGGCCCGGTTCTCCTCCAGCTGCCGCCCACCATGCAGGCCGCCCCGTTTCTGCTGGACCAGTGCCTACACGAGTTCTCCGCCCAGCACGCCAGGCTGGACGCCGCGAGCGGTCGCGAACTGCGGGTCTGCGTCGAGTTCCGCCATCAGTCCTGGGAAACCGCGGAGATCCGAGCCATCCTCGAACGGCACGCTGCCGCGCTGTGCTGGTCAGACCGCCTCGGGCGACCGCAGGGCCCACTCTGGCGAACCGCCAACTGGGGTTACCTTCGCCTGCACGAGGGCGCCGCGGAGCCCTGGCCGCGCTACGGTGCACAGTCGCTCAAAAGCTGGCTCGCCCGCATCGCTGCCGAGTTCTCACAATCAGCCGACTATTACGTCTATTTCAATAACGACCAGAACGCGGCTGCTCCCGCCGACGCCGCCGCCCTGGAAGCCGCCGCCGCCCGGTCTGGCTGGCCTATAGTGCGAGCACCTTCCTGCGACTAGCCTCCCGACGTCGGTCGCCAGCTAGAAGAGGCCGACCGCCATGCCCGCGCCGACCGCTCACAGCCCGGATGCCGGCGAGTCCGCATCGGCTGGTCGGCAGACCGCTCACTAGGGCGACGGTCCCGCAGCGGGTGAAATGGCGACCACATAGTGGGGCAATGGCGACCACACAGTGGGGCAATGGCGACCACACAGCACCGATAGCGACCGAAAGCGTTCAAATTATGTCGCCTTCGCACCTTTCGCACCCACCGAGTGGTCGCTATGGGTGCTGGGTGGTCGCCATTGGTCGTTCCGGGGTAGCCATGGGCCCGCGAAGCGGTCGCAGGCATCACTCGACAGCTATCCCGACCGTTGCGCTCGCCGTGGGCCACGGTGATCCTCCCGACAGCCGCCAACTAACGAGCAACGACGCGAGGCGCCTCGGCCGCTAGCCCTCAGATGTCGGCGTCGCGGCCAGCGCCGTTTCGGGTGGCTCGGCCGCGACGCTGACGTACGGGAGCACCTCACGGCACTGGTGTTCCGAGATGCGTAATTCGCCGTAAAGGTTCCAGCACTGGAGGCGGCGCGACCGGCGCCGTGGGGCTGGGCTCGCACCCGGAATGTCCGGACAGGTTAGGGCCAAAGTTACCCGGCAGTAGTGACGTGCGTCTCATTGCGAAACCGGCTGGGCACCCCCGCCCGTCCAACCTCCCGTTGCTCACCGTAACCGGAGGGTAACTTCGCCGGGCCCCGAGCCCGGCAGCCCGGGTCCCCGAGGCCCGGGAGCCGGGTCCCCGAGCCCGGCAGCCGGGTCCCCGAGCCCGGCAGCCGGGTCCCCGAAGCCCGGCAGCCCCCGAAGGCGACAGGAAGGAATGTCCATGCCTCGCACTGCCCGACTGACCCACGCCCTGCGCGGCCGTGGCAAGACCCTGGTCGCAGGCCTGGGTGTCGCCGCTGCGCTGGCGGGAGCCGGCAGCGCTAGCGCCGTACTGACCTCCGGCCCCGCCACGGCGACTCACGACTCAGCCGCCGCGCACGCCGCCGCGCTGACCTCACATCACGTGTCCACCAGCCCGGTGCACGTCACCCCCGCCGCGTCAGCGACGCACGCTGCCACTGGTGCTGCCGCGAAGCCCGCTGCGGCCAAGCCTGCTGCCGCGCAGCCGGCTCCCGCGCAGGCGCAGCCGGCCACCGCGCCAGCGCAGAA
>JASHSZ010000147.1 GCA_030040815.1 Streptosporangiaceae bacterium | reverse complement strand
ACCCTCGGCTGGCCTGTCCCGGTTTCGGCGGGCGGCCGTACAAAGTAACCGAAGTCAACGCGTCGCACCGCGACATCAGGCATGTGGCGATCCTCGCAGACCACCCCCCGCGACGTGGGGCCGGTTCTCGACCCGGCTTAGCGCGACCTGATGACGGCAGGACGGTTTGCGTTTATTGTCCAGAGCAGACGATCCCTGACGCAGCGGGCTGAGGAGCAGCATCATGGCGTACGACATTGCCGGTGACATCAGGCTGGATCCCAGGCTGAAGGCGCTGCTGGCCAGCACTCCGACGGAAGCCTTGGGCGACGTCGACAGTCGCGAGACGTTGGTGGCTGAGTCGAACTCCGAGGCCGCGCGACAGCAGGCTGAGCAGTTCCGTTCCGTCATGGACCTGTGCGACACCGAGGAGGCCGCGCCGTCGGCGGGGTTGCGCGTGCACACCGAGAAGTTTGTGTCCGAGCCGGACGGTAACTCCGTCAACCTTCAGGTCATCCGCCCCGACAACGACGAGGCCGTTGCCTGCGTCTACTACATCCACGGTGGCGGGATGGCGTCGCTGTCGTGCTATGACGGCATGTACCGCGGCTGGGGCAAGATCATCGCTGCTAACGGCGTCGCGGTCGTAATGGTCGACTTCCGCAACTGCCTGACGCCGTCGTCGGCGCCGGAAGTCGCTCCGTTCCCGGCTGGTCTCAACGACTGTGTGTCAGGGCTGAAGTGGGTCGTCGCCAACGCCGGACACCTCGGCACTGACGCATCCCGGCTCATCGTGGCGGGCGAGAGCGGCGGCGGCAACCTGACGCTGGCCGCCGGTCTCAAGCTCCGGCAGGACGGTCAGCTCGGCCTGATCAAGGGTCTGTACGCGATGTGCCCGTACATCGCGGGCCAGTGGCCCACGCCGGAGTGCCCATCGTCGACAGAGAACAACGGCATCCTGCTAGACCTGCACAACAACCGAGGCGCTGTCGGCTACGGGATCGAAGCCTTCACTGAGCGCAACCCGCTCGCCTGGCCGTCCTTCGCGACTGTCGACGATGTGCGGGGGTTCCCGCCCACCGTGATCAGCGTCAACGAGTGCGACCCGCTCCGCGATGAGGGCATCAACTTCTACCGGCTGCTGCTTCGCGCTGGCGTCCCCGCGCGGTGTCGGCAGGTCATGGGCACGATGCACGGTACCGAGATCTTCACCATCGCCTGTCCGGAGATAAGCCGCGACACCGCCCGCGACCTCGCCGCGCTCGCCAAGAACTGACGCCGGCAGGTGGGTTGTCAGGCGCCACCGACCAGTTCCGCGCTGCACATCTCGATCCGGCCGCGGCCGACAAGGAAGATGCCGAACGTCACGGTGTCGGCGTTGTCAGGGATCCGGGCCGAGATTTGGTGACTCGCCCAGTCGCTGTCGCCTGAAATCGTGACGATGCTGTTGGCCGGGTCGCTCGCGGCGCCGCGCGCGGTGCCAGGCCGCCCGGAGTCGTGCCCGCTGGCGACCCGCAGGAAGAGTCCGGCGCGGCTCAACGGCTCCGTTCCGGCGGTGTCGCGGGTGCGGAACTCGCCACCGAAGCTGACCACGGTCCCGCGGTAGTCGTCCGCGAATATCTCTTGGCCTAGGAAGGCAAATCCGGCGGGCTGCGACACGGTGGAAGACAGCGCCGCGACGCCATCCTCGGCGGCGCTGGAATAGTCCTGCCAATGCGCGTGGCTCGCGTGTCCGATGAAGCTGCCGCTGAGCAGCCAGCCGCCGAGGCCGTCGGCGAAGTCCAGATTGCGCGGTTCGTACCGCGGGCGGTTGCCAGGTCGCAGGACCGCAAGCGCGGCTTCGGGCTCGGGCAACCGCACAGGCCCGTCGTCATCAGGCAGCGGCACCGCCAGGCGGTTCATGACCGTGTCGGCCACCCAGACGGGGGCGCCCGCCGTGATCGCGACAGCCAGGCCCTCGGCCACCCGAGCGGTGACGTGCTGGGTTCCGGACGGACTGACCAGATCGATCCGCGCCGCGGCCACCTCCGGGCCGAGTTCGTCGATGTCCACCCCGGTGACGCGCACGCCGGCCGCGCGCAGCAGGCGGCCAGTGAGCTCATCGACGGTACGCGCCGCGGCGGTGTCGGCGCGCTCGTGATCTGCGCTAAGCGGCTCGAACAGCCGGGTGAGCCGGACAGTGTCGAAGTCCTGCAGCCAGATTGGGAGCACCCGGTGTGCCGCGTCGTCGGCAAGCAAGATGACATGCGTGGGAAAGCCGATGGGCTCTGGGCCGGGCGGGATACGGCGCTCGGCGCCCGCGATTCGAACTGTGGTCATGGGTGTCCTCCAGGTGGGAACGAGGTCGGGGCGGTGCTCGGAGATGTAGGCGCGCAGCTTGAGCCGGGCCTTGTACAGACTCGCCCGAACCGCGGCCGGTTCCGCAATCTGGCTAGCCGGCAGGTCGGCGTAGTAGTGCAAGGCGACGGCGCGCCGCTGTCCGGCGGGCAGGTCGGTCACCGCCGCGCGCACGGCGTCGGCCCGGTCCAGGTCATCGGCCGACGGCAGGTCATGGGCCGTCGCCGGGTGGAGTGCCTCGGGCCAGTCAGGCAGGAGCACGAGCGGGTTGTGGCGCTGCAAGCGACGGCAGACGTTCAATACGATGCCGCCCAGCCACCCCGCGAACCGGTCCGGGTCGCGGAGCCGGTCGAGCGCGATGAACGCTTGGAGGAACGATTCCTGCACGACGTCGTCAACGTCACTGGGATTGCCGCAAAGTCTGCGGGCTCGAGCGCGCGCCATCGGCTGGTGCCGCTCGACCAGTAGCCGGAAGGCCACCGGGTCGCCGTCGCGGGTCAGCCGGACCAGATCGGCGTCAGGGATCTCTGCACTCACGGCGGCGCCTCAAGCACTACGGACCGGCGCCGCGGCGTGCAGTTCCGGGTTCCGCAGAGCGATGCTGCCGACGCCAGTGAGCATGATGCCGAACCGGATGATGTCTGCGTCGTCAGGAATCAACGCGCTGATGTCATGCCCTGTCCAGGTGCGATGCCCGCCGGCGACTGTGACGCCGTGGTCCTCGCGGGCACGTCCGGTA
>JASHSZ010000146.1 GCA_030040815.1 Streptosporangiaceae bacterium | reverse complement strand
AGCTTGGTGAGCACGCCGGCGTCGCGCTCCCAGATGATCTGGATGCCGTAGAAGATGGCGATGAACAGCGCGGACTGGGCCAGGATGCCAGGCGCGAGGTAGGCCAGGTACGGGATGCCCTTGGGCGTCGGGATCGCGTGGATCTTGGTGAACACCTCGCCATAGATCAGCAGCCATAGCGCTGGCTGGATCGCCCGGGTGTACAGCTCGGTGCGGTCATGCCGGATCTTGCGCAGCTCGACCCAGCACAGCGTGCCAATCCGGCTGATGAGGCGGCGTGCAATGGCAAGCGGCGTGTCGGGCGGCACCAGCGCGGTGGCGGCAGGAGCCACCGCGAGCTGGTCAGCCGAGGCGGCGGGCGGTGCGCCGGGCGCGACGGACGTCACGGATGCCTCCCGATTCGGTGTTGTCGTCGAGCGTGCCGCCGGTGTAGTGGCGGAACACGTCGTCTAGCGTGGCTCCGTTCCCGAGCGTGGCCTTGAGCAGGCCGGGAGTGCCGGTCGCGCGAATAGAGCCGGCGTGCATGAGCGCGATCCGGTCGCAGTACGTGTCGGCCTCGTCCATGTAGTGGGTCGTCATGAGGACGGTCATGGCCGTCTTCTCGCGCAGCGCGGCGATGTAGTTCCACACGTCGGTGCGCGCGATGGGGTCGAGGCCAACCGTGGGCTCGTCCAGCACGAGCAGGCTGGGAGAGTTGACCAGCGCCTGAGCCAGCTCGAGCCGCCTGATCATGCCGCCCGAGTAGGTCTTCACCACTCGGCTGGCCGGCTCCGTGAGGCCCATCGCCGCCAGGGCGGTCTCGACCCGCGCACGCCGCAGCGAACGGGGCACGTCAAATAGCCGGGCGAACAGCTCGACGTTCTCCCGGCCGCTGAGCGTCGCGTCGGCGGACAGCAGCTGGGGCACGTAGCCGATCATCCGGCGGACCAGCATGGGCCGCTCCACCACGTTGACGCCGAGCACGCTGATGGTGCCGCCCATGGGCCGCAGCAGCGTCGTTAGCATCCGGATCGTCGTCGTCTTGCCAGCGCCGTTGGGGCCGAGCAGGCCGAATGTCTCACCACGCTCGATGCGGAGGTCAACGTGGTCCACCGCGGTGTGCGCGCCGAATCGGTACGTCACGCCAGAGCAAACCACAGCGCTCGTCCGCCCGCCTGCCGGGCGAGACGCCGGATCGGCCGTGTCAGTCGGTCGTTCGGTCTGGACGGTCCCGGTGGCGACCGGGCGGTCGTCAGGCAGCTCGCTCACTGACGCGCCCCATCGCTTCGGCCAGCCGCTGCAGGGCGGGCACGGCGTCGGCCAGCGTGCGCTGGTCCGCTGGTGAGAGCCTGGCCAGGGCCTGCCCGGCCAGCTCCGCCCGCAGGTCGCGGTACTCGGCCTGCCGCGCCAGGCCGCGCTCGGTCATGCTCAGCAGCGCGGTCCGGCCGTCCGCAGCGCCACGGCTCCGCCGCAGCAGCCCGGCACTGGTCAGCTTCCCGACCAGCGTGCTCACCGTGTTCGGGGCGAGCCGCAGTTCCTGAGCGGCGTCGGCCACCGTGATGCCCGGACGGGCCGCCGTCAGCCGCAGCAGCTCGGACTGCGCGGGTGGCAGCGGCTCCTGCCGCCACGCCAGCCGGACAGCGCGCCTTGCGGTGCGGCGCACCAGCCCGATGGCGCCGAGGAGCTCACCCGCGGGCGCGCTCGATAGATCGTTCACAGAGCTAACTATATGGCGGGCACAGGGGAACGTCGAGCGATCGCGCGGCGGTCCTGGCGCGGGGTCCCGAATCCGAGGGGAACGGGCTCGCATCGGTCTCGCCGCCTCGTCCGGCCGCGGTCGGCTGCTGCCGGTGACGGCCTCGGCGGTCGTTACGCTGAGCCAGTACCTGCCGTTCGGTCAGCGGTGCCGCGAAGGGTGCCGCTATCACGAGGTAAGGAATTCCCATGCCCATCGCACCTCCGATGCGCAGGCCAGCTCGCGCGTGCGCACCAGGACGATCGTGTCACGCCGAGTGGCTGGCGCCAACGCACGAGCGCTCCGCCCGAACTGGCGGGCACGATGCTGCGAGGGTGCGCACATCGGCTGCGCTAGTGCGGCTGCCCGCCTGAGTCAGCGGAGCGCTGCGGAGCCCGGGCGGCGGCATCGTCCAGCGCTGCGTGTCCGTTCGCCGCCGCGGCCCGGTCCGTCGCGGTAGGCTCCTCCGCGGCCGCGTAGGCGCTCCCGGCTGGCTGTGCATCGGCCCCCAGCTGTCCGTTGGCGCCCGCTCGCCCGGTCGAGTCCGCGGTCGCCGAACTGGCGGTGGCCGACCGTGCAGTGGCCGGCACCGTCATGGCCAGGCCATGTGCGCTCACTTCCTCGTAGACGAACCTGCCGCCCCGCAGCGCAGAGGCGCCAGCGGCAACCAGCAGCAGGCCCATCGCCGTGGTGAACACGATGACCAGGCCGTGATGGAACGGCTGCGAGATGAGCTGCGGGAAGAACGCCTTGCCCGTCAGCAGCGCGACGTGTGCGGCAGGCAAGTGAGTCAGCACGCCGGTGGGCGTGAGCAGTTCGCGAATGGGGTTGTAGCCGAGGAACGCGGCGAACAGGCTGCCGACCGGCGGCAGCGCCCCGATCTGGTGGGCGATGGCGTGCGGAACGCCCTGGGCCGTCAGGCCGCCGGTGAGCGTGCTGGGCAGCGACGCGGCTAGCCCGGCGATCATCAGCGAGAAGAACACGCCGATCGACAGCACGAATCCGGCGTTCTGGAACGTCGCCAGCATCCCCGAGGCGGCGCCGCGCTGCCTGGCGGGCACGCTGTTCATGATCGCGGCAGCGTTGGGCGCGGAGAACAGCCCCATCCCGGCGCCGGCCACGAAGATCAGGCCAGCAAACTCCGGATAGGTGAAGTTAACCGGGATCAGCAGCAGGCCGCCGAAGGCGAGCGCCGACACCACGAGGCCGCCGGAGGCGAACGCCCTGGCGCCGTGCTTGTCCGACAGCCAGCCCGACACCGGGCCCGAGGCCACGAATCCGAAGGTCAGCGCCAGCAGGTAGATGCCTGACCAGAGCGGGGTCTCCTGGTAGGCGTAGCCGTGCAGCGGCAGCCAGATGCCCTGCAGCCAGATGATGAGCATGAACTGCAGTCCGCCGCGCGCTATGGCCGCTAGCAGCGTCGCCCCGGTGCCAGCGGCGAACGCCCGTATCTTCATGAGCCGCAGGTCGAACATGGGCGACTGAACCTTGGTCTCGACCACGCAGAACGCAGCGAGCAGCGCCACCCCGCCGAACAGCCCGGCCTGCACCAGCGGGCTGGTCCAGCCCATCGAGTGCCCGCCGTAGGGCTGGATGCCGTAGGTAATGGCGGTCAGCAGGCAGATCAGGCCGACGCCGAACGTGACGTTGCCGAGCCAGTCGATCTTGGCTGGCGTCCGCACGCCGATCTCTTTGAGGCTGAGGTAGGACCAGATCGTGCCGCCGAGACCGATGGGCACTGACACAATGAACACCAGCCGCCAGTCGACGGCTGCCAGCACCCCGCCGAGGATCAGGCCGACGAACTGGCCGGAGATGCCCGCGATCTGGTTGATGCCCATCGCCAGGCCGCGCTGGTCGGACGGGAACGCGTCGGTGAGAATCGCCGGCGAGTTCGCCATGATCATCGCGCCGCCGACCGCCTGGATGACCCGGAAGCCGATGAGCCACAGCGCGCCGCCCGGCCCGGTGAACGGGTCGAACGGCAGCGCGAGCGCGGCCAGGCCGAAGATCGCGAAACCCGCGTTGTACATCCGGACCCGGCCGTAGATGTCGCCGAGCCGGCCGAGAGTGACCACCAGCACTGCCGAAACCACGAGGTAACCCATCAGCATCCAGAGCAGATAGCTGATGTTGCTGGCCTGCAGGGGGTTCAGCCTGATGCCGCGGAAGATGGCCGGCAGCGCGATGATCACGATCGAGGCGTTGACCGTAGCGGCCAGCATCCCGACGGTCGTGTTGGACAGCGCAATCCACTTATAGTGCCCGCCCCGCAGGCCGCGCCTGCCCGTGACCTCGGTGTTGGTGGCCTGGCTCACGTTGGAGACTCCCGGTGCCCGCAGCTTTATTTGCTAAGACGAAAGTAACAGGAACCGCGGTCGTCGTGGTTCCCGGCCGGCGCGCGCAGTCCGGGACCGGCGCACCCGGTCTCGGCCGCGTCGGCCGGGACCGGCTAGTTGCCGCTCCACCTGCCCGGCGGCCGAGCCCGCCCGTCGGACGCGCGCGCAGCCGGGGAGGCCGGGCGCGCTGCAGTATCGTCAGAGCGTGACATTCCGCCCGGGGCCCCGTGATCTGCGGGCGTCCGATTCCGACCGTGAGCGCGTGATCACGCTGCTGGGCGCGGCGGCTGCGGACGGCAGGCTGACGCCCGACGAGCACGCTGACCGGGTCGAGCGCGCGTATCGGGCCAGGACTCTCGGCGAGCTGGCCGGTCTGACCGTTGACCTGGCCGGTCCGGCCGATCAGCCGATCAGGCTGGACGGCAGGCGCCCGGTAGCGGGCGTCTTCGGCCGGGAGGAGCGCAGCGGTCGCTGGGTGGTGCCGGAAAGCCTGCCGGTGCTGGCGATCTTTGGCGAGGTCGAGCTCGACCTCCGGGAGGCGCTGCTGCAGGGCGTCCGGACCGTCGTCTACGCGACCCTCATCGCTGGCACGATCCACCTGATTGTGCCGGAGGGCGTCCTGGTGGAGACCACCGGCACCGCGCTGCTGACCCGGAAGAAGATCGACCGCCCCGCCCGGCTGCCGGTGCGCGGGCCTGGCGCGGCGCTGGCAGGCCAGGGCCCGCCCGTGGTCGAGCTGCGCACGGCCGGCCTCGGCGGGACGATCCGCGTGACGTCACCGAGGCGGCCGCGCCGGCTG
>JASHSZ010000145.1 GCA_030040815.1 Streptosporangiaceae bacterium | reverse complement strand
ACATCGGCGGTGCCGTTCCCTGAGTGGGTGGCGACGTAGGCAATGCCGCCCCCGGCGGCGAGCGCTATCACGGCGACCGCCAGCAGGCTCGCGAGGTGCGGGCGGCGGGCCCGCGAGCCGTAGCGCGAATCGAGAACCTCGGTGTTCCGCGGCTCGTAACGCTCGTCACGATCGCCGGGTCCAAAGTTCAGATCGTCCGGGCCAAAGCTCAGATCGTCAGGTCCAGAGTTCAGGTCGTCGGGTCCAGAGTTCATTTTGGACGCATCTCCTTGCCCGCGGGCAGGCGCTTGCCATTGATCCTGAACGGCAACGATACCCGGCAAAGTTAGGCCACGCTGAGTGCTAGCACAGAGCTCTCTAAGCCTGCTAACTATCCGTCATCTGATGGCACGCCCATAGGATCGCGCCCACCAGGCGTCACATCTCGGAGCCGCGGGCTAGGTTCGTGTTATGCCAATCGCGCAATTCAAGGACCTGTGCATGGACGCGGACGATCAGGGTCGGCTGGGCGTCTTCTGGGCAGCTGTGCTCGACCGAACCTGGGACGAGAAGGACGAGCTGCTCGCCGGGCCGACGCCGCAGCACAGGATCTGGGTCAACAGCGTTCCCGAGAACAAGACCGCCAAGCACCGGGTGCACCTCGACGTCTATGCGCGACAGCTCGCAGACCTGACCGACCTCGGCGCGACGGTGCTGGAACCGCAACGCCACTGGACGGTCATGGCTGATCCGGAGGGCGGCGAGTTCTGCGCGTTCCTGCGGGATGAGGTGCCGACCGAACGGCTGCACGGACTGGTGGTCGACAGCGCCGACCCGGAAGCGCAGGCGCGGTGGTGGGCTGGCATCTTCGGCGTCGCCGTCATCGAGAACGAGAGTTGGTTCACCCTGGAGGGTGTGCCGGGCATGCCAATCGGCACCATGGACTTCGTTCCGGTCCCAGAGCCGAAGGCGGGCAAGAACCGCATCCACTGGGATGTCGCCGTGGCGGCGGTGGCGCCGCTCGTCGAAGCCGGGGCCACGGTACTGCGCGAGCCAGGCGACGACATCTACTGGCACGTGCTGGCGGACCCGGAAGGAAACGAGTTCTGCGCGTTCACGCCGTGACGACGGCATGGGTGGCCCGTTGCTACTGCCGGCGCAATAGCAACGAGGCACTCATGCGCTCATCGCCCGGGCGCGGCGGGCCCGGGCGTCGGCGGTGTGCCCTACCGTGCCTGACCTAAGGAATCTTCGAGCTTCCGATGGTCCCAGGAGATCACCCGGCGCGGCTCGACAAGGTAGGCGTAACGCTTGCGGGCGGCGTTCGCCACGTACTCGTTGATCGCGCCGTCCGGTAGCGAGGCGGCGGAGCCCGCGAGGCCGCCAGCCACGACGTCACCGATGGCGAGGCCAATCTGGTAGACCTCGCCGGGATCGGTGATCGTCTGCACAACACCCTGGATGAGCACGCCTCGCAGGTCGAAGTACGCCTCGCCGGTCTCCACCAGGCAGCTGATCCGCGGGTCACGAGACAAGTTCAGAGCCTTCTGCGAGGTCCGGTACGTCCAGAACGCGATCTTGCCGTCGCGCAGCGTGTAGTACATGGTGACCAGATGGGGGAAGCCATCCGGGCTGATCGTCGCGAGCTGCATCTTCCGGCAGCTCGCTAGCATCTGCGTGACCTCATCGCGCGTCATCTGCACCCGGTCACGCTGCTTGGGCATTAGCGACCGCCTGCCGGCCGGAAACCAATCGTGTCGGTCGCCAGCCCCATGGTGTCCTCGCACGCGAATCCCGCGCCCGGCGGACCGGTCTCGAACCCGCGGAGGGCGCTGGCGATAGCGTCGAGCGTCCACATCCCGTCGGGCGAGCCGTGCTCGTCAGCCCGGAACGTGGTCCTGATCGTGGGCGGCGCCAGGACGGCCGCCACGCCGCCGTGCACGACGAAAACCTCCCCGTTGATGGCTGCGGCCGCAGGGCTCGCCAGGTAGGTGACCAGCGGCGCGACGTACCGCGGGTCCATCGGGTCCGGCCCGTCCTCGGGGGCGGGCTCCATGAGATCGGCCGTCATGGCCGTCCGGCCGCGCGGGCAGATCGCGTTGGCGCGGACGCCGTAGCGGGCGCAGCTGCGCGCCGTCACCAGGGTGAGCGCGGTGATCCCGGCCTTGGCCGCCGAGTAGTTGGGCTGACCGGGTGAGCCGAGAAGAAACGCCTCCGAGGAGGTGTTCACGATCCGCGCATACACCTCACCGCCCGTCTGCTTGCTCTGCTCCCGCCAGTACGCGGTTGCCGCCCGGCTGGTCAGGAAGTGACCGCGCAGGTGGGTGCGCAGCACGAGGTCCCACTCCTCGGGGGACATCGAGAAGATCATCCGGTCCCGCAGCACGCCCGCGTTGTTGACCAGGATGTCCAGCCGGCCGAACTCGCTCAGCGCCGTGTCCAGCAGCGACCGCGCGGTTGACCAGTCACCGATGTCTCCGGCGGCGATCCGCGCCCGTGCGCCGCCGGCCGTGATCTCGGCGGCGACGGAGTCGAGCCCGTTCCCTGCCAGGTCGTTGACAACGAGGCGGGCGCCCGCGGCTGCGAGCGCCAACGCCTCGGCGCGGCCGAGTCCCTGCCCGGCGCCGGTCACGATCGCGACGCGGCCGTCCAGACTCACCTCGCTGGGGGTTTCCTCGCGGGCAGCGGCTGCAGCCATCTGCGGTCCTCCTCCGTCAGTAACCAGGCCCGGACAGCATGCCGCCGTCCACCACAAACTCGCTGCCAGTGCAGTAGGACGACTCGTCGGAGGCGAGATAGACCACGAGCGGCGACACCTCCGCGGACTTCGCGAACCGCGGGATCGGCAGCGAGTGCAGGAAGCGCGCGCCCGCTTCGTCGGCAAGATCGGCGAACGCCTCGAATGCCGTCGCGGTCATGGTGGTCATGATGCCGCCAGGGTGCACCGAGTTCACCCGGATGCCGTGCTTGCCGAGCTCCTGCGCGGCCGACCGGGTGACGCCGCGGATGCCGAACTTGCTGGCGCTGTAGGCCGACAGCCCGGCTGCGCCGGCGAACCCCTCCACCGAGCTGATGTTGATGATCGACCCGCCGCCTGCCGCTGTCATCGGGGCGATGACGGACTTGACGCCGAGCCACTCGCCGACCAGGTTCACGTCGATGACCTCGCGGAACTCGGCCAGCGTCATGTCGGCGATCTTCTTGTTCCGCAGGATCCCGGCGTTGTTGACCAGGACGTTCAGGGTGCCGAACGCCTCGGTGGCGGCGGCGGTTGCGGCGGCCCAGTGCGACTCGCTCGT
>JASHSZ010000144.1 GCA_030040815.1 Streptosporangiaceae bacterium | reverse complement strand
CGCCGGTACGGCCCGGTCCAGTCCTGGCCGGCCAGCCAGGACGAGTAGGCCGGCAGATGGGCCAGGCACTCGAACGCGACGGACCGCATCGTCTGCCGGAGCAGCTGCCAGCACTCCTCCACCGTGTCGGCGGCGATGTAGTGCACGCCCATGAACTCAGGATGCTCCACGTGATGGCGGGCATAGCCGGCCTGGATCCGCTGGAACACCGGGTCCGTCGCCCAGGTGTCGCGCGGTGGCCGTGGCTGCGGCACCTCGGCGAGCCACAGCTCGAGCCCCTGATGCGCGGGATCGGCGGTGAGCAGGCGGTGCAGCGCCGTGGTGCCGCTGCGCGGCAGTCCGGTCACGAAGACAGGCCGCTCCATCGGCACCGCGGCGTGCCAGGGATGTGCCGCCCAGCCGGCCTCGGCGACCAGCCGGGCGGCGAGCGCTCCGCGCAGCCCGGCCCGCGCCACCTTCCGGCCGAGGGGGGTCAGCCCGGCATCGCGGGCGTAGGACTCGAGCAGCATCGCCAGCCCGTCGCGGTAGTCGTCGATGCCGAAGTCGGTCAGCCCGGTGATCCGCTTAGCCGATTCGTGCAGGTCTGCGACCGTTCCGACACTGTCGCGCTCGACTGTGGCCATGGCTGGCTCAGTGGTGGTACTCGCCGCAGTTGACGTCCAGGCACTGCCCGGTGATCGCGCGCGCGAGCGGCGAGGCCAGGAACAGCACCGCGTCGGCGATCTCGTCCGGCTCGGGCAGTCGGCCGAGATCGGTCGCCGCCGCGGTCTCGGCGTAGATGTCGTCGACGCTCACGCTGCGCTTGTGGCCCAGATAACCGAAGTACCACTTCAGCGACTCGCCCCAGATGTGGCCCGGCGCGACCGAGTTCACCCGGATGCCCTGCGCCCCGAGCTCGGTGGCCAGGCTTCCTGCCATGGCTAGCAGCGATGCCTTCGCCATCTTGTACGGGCCCATGGTTCGCTGGGAGAACCTGACCACCATGGAGTTGACGAACACCACGGCGCCAGAGGTGGCGGCGAGCGCCGGGATGAACAGCCTGGTCAACCGCAGCGCGGGAATGACGTTGTCGTCGAACCCAGCCGCCACCGCGGCGAGGTCTACCGTGCCGAGATCCTTGATCGGCGGCATCACCAGCGCGTTGTACACCAGCGCGTCTACCCGGCCGAACTCGGTGACCGCAGCCTCGGCCAGGTCCTCGGCGTCCGCTTCGGAAGTGAGGTCGGTGGGCACGACCAGCGCCCGCCGGCCGATCTCGGCAATCTGCTTAGCGATTTCCTCGAGCCGGGACGCGGTCCGCGCCGCGAGCACCACGTCGGCGCCCGCCGCGGCGCCGCGCACCGCAATCTCGCGGCCGAGATCCGGGCCTACGCCCGCGACCACGATCACTCGATCCGCCAGGAAACCTGTCAACAGGCTCACCGTCCTCTGCCGCGCCGACCACCGGTCATCAGCCGACCATCCGATCGGCGACGGCCGCTTGCCGCGCCGCGATCCGCGCGGTGTACTCGACCGGGGTGATCCTGGCCTGGTTGTAATAGGGCAGCAACGCGCCCAGTTGCGCCATCGGCGCAACTTGTACCGCCGGACCATCGGCGGGCCCGAGGTCCCTGGTCAGCCGCTGCCAGCGGATTTGCACGTAGCCGCGGGTGCGCCCGGTCAGCTCCAGCCAGTTGCAGACGCCCGGGTTGCGCTCACTGATCACGAAGCGCAGCATCCCGTCCGGGTCGGTGCGCGCCTGATCGGCGGTGAGGCTGGTCTGGTGGTTGATGTAGTCGAGCGAGACGTACCACAGGCTGCCGAGCTGGATGCCCTGATAGGGCGCGACGTCCTTGCCGGCGTTGGGCACGGTCACGATCATCGCCTGGTCGGGGCCCAGCTCGAAGTGGCCGACCGCCGAGAACTGCGTCGCCAGCCCGCCCGGGGTGCGCCGGGGCGGCGTCAGCGTGTTGACCGGCTCGTGCAGGTAGAACCACTCGGGGAAGGCGAGGAATGTCCGCAGCCGGGAGAGCAGGATCTTGCCCGCCACGCCGTAGCGCTTGGCCGCCTGCGCCTCATCGGTCGGCGGCGGCGCGGCCCCGATCGTGTCCGCGCGCTGGATGCGCACCGTGCCGCGCCGCTCAGCGGACCAGTCGCTGTACACCTCGCGGACCGCGAGCATCGCCGCGCCAGGCCCGAGCGGCACGTAGCCGTGCTGCGCATCCGGCCGCGGCGGCCCGAACCGCAGCTCGAACGACCCGTCCGCGCCGACGTCGAGGGCTCGGTCGTCGAACGCGGTCAGGCTGTCCGGAACCTCGACCGGCGAGTAGTCGCCGTTCAGCACCTGAAAGCTCAGGTCGGTCGTCGTTCCCCGGCGGCCGGTGACCACGTACTCGGCGCTGTCGCGCAGATAGGCGTGCAGGTAGACGGTGTCCGGGTTGTCCAGCCCGAGCTTGGTGTACGGTCCGGCGGACTGGACGAAGAACGGGAAGTCGCGCTGGTAGGCCCAGGCCATTCGCAGCGAGGCCTGGATGCTGCCGGCCAGGTAGTCGTACCCCTCGGCCAGGTCCTGCGCGGTCCGCACGTGCGGCGCCCCGGTGACGATCTGCTCCGCCTCAAGCACCGCGGCCGCGAACGACTTCGTCAGCACGCTGTGCCTCAGCCCACATCCGTCGTGGACCACATGGTGTCGAGGAACCGCAGCGACGGGGTGTCGTCGAACGAGCTGATCGTCTCGTAGATCCGGCGGTAGCCGGTGTGGCTGATCCGCCACTGGCCGTCGGCGCCGCGTTCGTAGGAGTCCTCGTAGAACGCGGCCCCCCTGATCCACACCCGGTGCGCCATAGCAATGACCGTGTCCTCGAACGACCACGTACCCGTCGCGGTGGTTCCGCTGATCGTGATCTCTGGCTGCCCGCACCGGTGCACGGTGGTGATCTCCGGTCCCAGGTTGTCGCGCAGGTACCCGACGATCTCGTCCCGGCCGCGCAGGCTCAGCTGACCTCGCACAGCGTGCGTGCCGTACTCGGCGCTGGCGTCGGCGGTGAACACGTCGGCGATCTCGTCCCACCGCTTCAGGTCGACGCAGCGCAGGTAGCGGTACTTGAGCTGGCGGATTTCCTCGAGCGCGGCAAGGTCCATCGCTGCGGCCTTTCCCTCGGGCTGACTTCCAACTAGAACACGTTCTACTGCGACGGGTCAACCTGCGGCTCTGCCTCGCGCAGGACCCCGGCCGACTTAGCCGGGTACAACCAACTGCGGCCCGTGCTCGTCAAGAAGCTTGTGGTGAGCGCCACGGCAGCGAGGTAACGACCGCACAGGACGTCAGCATGGCAAGATCATTCCGTCGGCTTTCCTTGCCCGCACTCATTCTCGCGATACTGCTAGGTGGCCTGGTCGCCGCTTACTTGGTGGCGCATGCCAGTGCCGGCACCATCCGCGCAGCTCCCCGCGCTGACACAGTCCAGAAGGGACCGGTGCCCGGCACCTTCGGCAACCACTGGACGTCCGTTCCCGACCCGCCCCTGCCGACATCGGGGCCGGCGAACACCTGCGGCATGTGGGCAGCGCAGAACAGTTCGGAGGCGGAGGCTGTCCAGAGCACGCACGGCACCATCGAGTCGTGCCAGCTCGTCGGTAACGACTGGGTCGTGACGACACAAGGCGGCCCCGGATCACAGATCGGCATACTCGACTGCTCGCCGACCGACGCCACGTGCATGAACGGCTGGGATGCGAAGAACCTGACAGCGTTCACCTGGCAGACTCCTCCGCCCTCGGTCACGTTCCTGCAGGTCGTATGGGTCCAAGGGCCCACGCTCACGATGCTCACCAACGACGGCCAGTGGACGTACGACATCGACACTGCGACGTGGGCGCGGATGCCATGCAGCGGGTGCGGGCAAGCGCCATGAAAGCGCACCGCACCGATCGCCGGCACGTCGCAGTCATCGCGTTGCTCGCCGCCGAGCAGTTTTGCGTAAAAGGCTGCGAGCGCCCGGTGGTCCGGCGCGTCGAACGCCACGCTGCGCAGTGAGCCAATCAAGCGGACCTGAGCTGCCAGGAGCACTGGCACAATGACGCTCTATGACCGAGGGCGACAAGGCGTCGGCAACTCTGCCATGCGGGGTCGCGTCGGCTGACGAAGCGCCGCCGTCGGCCACCACCGCCGGTGCTCCTCCCTGCCTGCGCGCTAGGAATCACAAGCATGGCTGATTCTCCAATCTCCTGACTGGAACATGTTCTACTGCGAGGGGGCCAGCCTGGGGTAGCGGCCCAGCCAGGATCGGAGGTACCGTGCGCTTCTGCTACGCCGAGTCGATGACAGACCCGTCCTTCTACGCATCGCTGGCCCGCGCCGCCGAGGAGGCCGGCTACGACTCGATGGTCATCCCGGACAGCATCTGCTACCCGGAGCGCTCCGACAGCGTCTATCCGTTCAGCCCGGACGGCACCCGCGAGTTCCTGGAGGACAAGCCGTTCCTCGAGCCGTTTTCGCTGATCCCGGCGCTGGGTGCGGTGACGGAGCGGCTGCGGTTCATCACGTTCGTGCTCAAGCTGCCCATCCGGCACCCGGTGCTGGTCGCCAAGCAGGTCACCTCGACGGCGGTACTCACCGGCAACCGGCTGGCGCTCGGCGTAGGCACCAGTCCGTGGCGGGAGGACTACGAGGTGCTCGGCGTGCCGTGGCAGGAGCGCGGGCAGCGGATGGACGAGGCCCTCGCGATCGTGCGCGGCCTTTCGGCCGGCGGCTACTTCGAGTTCCACAGCGACAGCTACGACATCCCGCCGATTAAGCTCGCCCCGGTGCCGACACGTCCGGTGCCCGTGCTGATCGGCGGGCACGGCGAGGCCGCACTGCGGCGGGCCGCGATGACCGGTGACGGCTGGCTGCACGGCGGCGGCAAGCCCGCCGACCTGCCTGGCCTGCTGGCCAGGCTGGCCGCGCTGCGCCGCGAGCACGGCACCACCAGCCGGCCGTTCGAGACGATCGTGATATCCGCCGACGCCTACTCCGCGGACGGCATTTCCCGGCTGGAAGCGGCCGGGGTAACCGAGGTCATCGTCGGTTTCCGGTGGCCTTACCACGTCGGCCCGGACGCCGAGCCGCTCCAGTCCAAGCTCGACAGCCTGCGCCGGTACTCCGGCGACATCATCGCCCGATCCCGCTGACCCCAAGGCACCGACAGCTGCCGGCGGCAACCGCGACAAGGAGCACAGCAATGGACCTCACGCCCGTCAACCTGACGGCGGCGCTGGCCTCGTTCACCGATATCTACGACCCGCGCGTGGTCGCCAGGGTCAACGACTACGACGTGCGAATCGCTCACGCCAGCGGCGAGCACGTCTGGCACGTGCACGCCGACACCGATGAGTTCTTCCTCGTACTCGACGGCCGGTTCGACGTCGCGCTGCGGGACGAGGCCGGCCAGCAGGCCACGGTGAGCCTGCGTCAGGGTGACGTGTTCGTCGTGCCGAGAGGCACCGAGCACAAGCCGTCGTCGCCCGGTGGCTCGATCCTGATGTTCGAGCCGTCGCAGACGATCACCACCGGTGACTGGCACGAGGGTGAGATCCCGGCGCATGTGCACACCACGACCGGGACGCAGCTGTGAGCCGCGACTAGCGCACCGGCACCACGTACTGTGCGGCGTCCACGCCGCGTGCTGCCAGGACGCGCTCCGCCCGGCTGGCCAGGAACTCCTCCGCCACGCCATCGTCGCGTAGCGCCGAGTCCAGATGTGCCAGCGTCAGGCCGCGGGCGAACAGCCGCCCGTGCTCGCCAGGGCAGAGCTCACTGATGGGGAGCATGGCGGCGGTTATCCACGCGGCCTCACCCGGCAACGTCATCGCCCGCAGCGCCTCGTGGCTGGTCTCCACGGCGTCGGCGAAGTGCTGGTGATCGGCGCGGCGCAGCACGAACATGCGCTTCGGCTCTGGCGCGCGGGCGAAAATCTCCTGCACGCCGTCGAGCGGCACGGGCACGTCGCAGTCACCGGTCAGGATCAGAACCGGCACGACGCGCCTCCAACCGAACGCAAGGGTCAGCGGCAGCACTCCGGGCAGCGGTCGCGAACTGCCGCCAGGGGCGAGCGCGACCACGGCACGGACTCGCGGCTCGTGCTCAGGCGCGGCCAGCGCCGTCCAGCCGCCGAAGCTATGCCCGGCGACGCCGACGCGGTCCCGGTCGAGCCCGATGCCGTCAAGCCCGGCGGGCCGGTGCGGCCCGGTCAGGGCGGACAGCACGACCCGCACGTCCGGTACCCGGCTCGCGATGATCGCGTCGATCCGCCTGGCCCGGCCCGCGGGATCGGCATCCGGGTTTGGTCGAAGCTCCGGCGCCACCACCTCGCTGTGATCGATCGCGGCGACCGCGTACCCGTGGCTGGCCAGGTGCGTGGTCAGGTACGTGGCCGTGCGCCGGTCGCCGCCACTGAAGTGCGAGAAAATGACCAGCGGGTGCAGCCCGGCTGCCGCGGGCGCGCCGCGTTCCTCAGCCGGTGAGTCCGCGGCGCGCTTGCGCGGGGGCTCACCGGGCAGGAGGCCTGCGGCCGGGTACCACATCTCGCACGGAAATGCCCGCGCGCGGTCGGAGTCGGGAACCTCGACCGTGCGCACGCCAACACCGAACGGACCCGGCTCGAACGGGTCATACTGCGCCGCAGTCATGACTATCAGCATGACGACGGCTCGCTCATTCCGCGGACATCCGGCTCAGCACGTCGGTCACGAGCTCGCGCGGCAGCCCGTGAGTGTCGTGCAGGTACCGGTAGTCCGCCTCGGTCAGCGACCCCGACGGGTACAGCCGGGCCAGCAGCAACCGTCCGCGGGTGAGCAGCTGCCGGAACCGGCGCTCCTCGGCGAGCAGCACCGAGCGCACCTCCGCCGGCTCCGCCGACTGGCCGAACTGGTCCGCGGTTTCGGTCACGACCTCGGGCGGCAGATCGCCGAGCGTCAGCGGGCTGGCGGGATCCGCGCGCCACAACTCCGTCAGCGCCCGGCGCAGAAGCCTTCGCAGCACGTAGCCGCGGCCGCTGGCGGCCGGGCGTACGCCGTCGCCGATGACGACCACCGCCGACCGGAGGTGATCGTTGAGGACCCGCAGGCCCCGCGGGCCGTGTCGGTCTGCTCGCAGCGGCCACAGCGTCTGCAGCACCGAT
>JASHSZ010000143.1 GCA_030040815.1 Streptosporangiaceae bacterium | reverse complement strand
GGGAGCGGGCAGCCATCCTGGTCGCGGGCGAACCACAGCATCTCGGTGCCGAGGATGCCGTGCGCCGCCAGGTACTCGCGGATCCACGGCTCTACCGTCCCGAGGTCCTCCCCGATCGCCACGCCCTTGGCGTGCGCAGCCGCACCGGTCAGCGCGGCGACACCCGTGCGGTAGTCGTAGGTCACGTACGCGCCCCGGTCCGCGCCCTGGCCTTCCGGTATCCACCACAGCCGCGTCAGCCCCATCACGTGGTCGATCCGGATGCCGCCCGCGTGCCGCAGCGACGCAGCGAACAACTCAGCCAGCGGTCGGTAGCCAGCGAGTGCCAGCGCGCGCGGATTCCAGGGCGGCTGGCCCCAGTCCTGACCGAGCTGGTTGAAACCATCTGGCGGGGCGCCGACGCTGAACCCGGCGACCAGCTCGCGCTGGCGTGCCCAGGCATCGGCGCCGCCGGGGTGGACGCCAACTGCGAGGTCGTGGATGATGCCGCACGCCATCCCGGCTGTTTTCGCCGCATCCTGGGCCGCCGCAAGCTGCTCGGCTGCCTGCCACTGCAGCCAGGCATGGAATTCGGCCGCAGCGGCGAGCTCGCTGTCGCGCGCCACCTCTGCGCCGCCTCGCTCCGGGTCGGCCAGCTCGGCCGGCCAGGTCCGCCAGTCCGGGCCGTACCGCTCAGCCAGCGCGCACCAGGCCGACCAGCGCTCGAGGTCACGACCGCGTTCGGCGCGGAACCCCGCATAGGCTGCCTCGCGCGGTGTGGTGAGCGGCACCGCGCGCAGCAGGCGGAGGGCCGCGCGCTTTGCCCGCCACACCGCGTCGCGGTCGATCAGGTCCGCCGTCGTGTTGGTAGCGCGCAGCGGCGCCGCCAGTTCAGCAACGCGCTGCCTGGCGCCCGCCGACAATGCGGCGTACTCGGGCACGTCTTCCACGCGCAGGTACAGCGGGCTGGTGAACAGCCGTGTCATCGGCAGGTACGGCGACGCGCTGACCGGCGGCAGCGGCTCGGCCGCGTGCAGCGGGTTGACCAGGACGAACCCGGCGCCAAGCTCGGTGGCGCTCCAGCGGGCCAGCTCAGCTAGGTCGTGCAGGTCGCCGTGGCCCCACGAGGCGGCCGAGCGGACCGAGTACAGCTGCACCGTGAAGCCCCACAGCCTGCTCGACGGCAGCTCCAGCCTGGGCGCGTCCCCGGTCGGCCGCGGGTCGGGCCGGCCGGCGCGTGACCCGGCCGCCCGCGGGACTGGCTGCTCGAGCACGTCGAGGATCGCGGTGATGGTCTTCGCCGGGACGCTGACGGAGCGGCCCTGCCAGTCACGGTATATGGGGATAATACCGGCATTGCGCGCTCGCTCGAAGAGCTGCTCGTCGGTCACGGCACCATGATCGACCCCACGGGCCGCGGCCCGGCGAGTGGTGCCCATGATCGCGAAGACTTACCACTGTCCGGGCACGGAAAAGTCTTCGCGATCATGGTCAGCGGACCTATTTGTCGGTGCCGCGCCGCACACTTGCCGCCGTGGCCAACGAACTCCCGCCGCTGCTGCGCGACGCCGCCGAGCGTCAGGCTGGAGTCGTGACCTCCGGCCAGGCAGCCAACGCTGGCCTTGACTGGAGCGCAGTCGAGTGGCGGCTGCGCAGCGGCCGATGGCAGCGGGTATACCGCGGCGTGTACGCGACGTTCTCCGGCGAACTGAGCCGCCTCGCAGAGCTGTGGGCGGCCTTGCTGTACGCCGGATCAGGCGCGATGCTCAGCCACCAGACCGCGGCTGAGCTGGCGCGCATCATCGACACGCCGAGCCAGTTAGTGCACGTGACTGTCCCCGCCGAGCGACGGGTCTCACGTGCGCCGGGCATCGTCGTCCACCTCTCGGGCCGCGCCAGCGAGATGCTGCACCCGGCCCGGTTGCCGCCGCAAACTCGGGTCGAGGACACGGTGCTGGACCTGGTCGACCGAGCCGGGAATCTCGACGACGCGGTCGGCTGGGTCACTCGGGCCCTCGGGCGCCGCCTCACGACTCAGGACAGGCTGCGAGCGTCGCTGGCGCAGCGAGCGCGACTGCGCTGGCGGGGTGAGCTGACCGAGCTGCTGAGTCCGGATCTGGCCGGCCTGATGTCCGTGCTAGAGCGGCGCTATCTGCGCGATGTCGAGCGACGGCACGGCCTGCCCGCCGGCGCGCGTCAGGTACGGGCGCGGCGCGGCGACCGCACCGAGTACCGCGACGTGCGCTACGACGAGTACGCCACCTGCGTGGAACTCGACGGCCGGCTCGCACATCCGGGCGAGCAGCGCTGGCTCGACATCCGGCGCGACAACGCCGTTGCGGCAGACGGCGGTGTCACGCTTCGGTACGGCTGGCTGGATGTCACCGCGCGGTCGTGCCAGACCGCGGCCGAAGTCGACCGCGCGCTCCGCAGCCGTGGCTTCCCCGGCGCCCGCCCCTGCAGCCTGACCTGCCCAGTCACAGCGAACAGTCAGCAGCGGTTGCAGCGCGGTCCGGTGCTGCGAGCTGTGGCCGAGAAGCGCAGGCGGCCTGGTCAGCGGCCCGCAGGCAGCTCGG
>JASHSZ010000142.1 GCA_030040815.1 Streptosporangiaceae bacterium | reverse complement strand
CACCCGGCGCGCCGGGCCAAACTGCGAAGTTTCGCGCAGCTCATTTAACACCGCCGCGCCCGGCAGACTTCGGCTAATTGCTGGAAGAAGCGGCCCGCGAGTGAGCGGGCGAAGCGAGCCGCGGGCGACTGCGCGGTGTTGCCGGCCCGGCCGGCCCGTTTCGGGCGGTTGCAACCAGGGGAGCGGCTGTACCCGTCATCGTCCTGTGCGGGCATACGCGCAGGCGTTCAGCACTGGCCGCTGGCGGCTGACGCCGGAACTGCCCCGTGGCTGTTCCTCCTCAGCGAGTCGGTGATCTGCGGGTTGACCCGTGCCCAGCCAGTCGGGCGCCTGCTGAGGGCTCTGGTGGCGCGGCGGGAACGCGAACCGCGAAGCTAGCACATGCAACTGCCGGTCTCCACCGAGCCATAGCGTCAGCCAGCGCTCGACCTGGCCCCGGCGGTGCCGAATTCCAGGATCTGCGCAACGCCTCGGATCACACAGCGCAACGGATCGTCCACGACCATCGTGGCGATGTCGGCCTCGGCCTCGATCCGGTAGGCGAGTCCCGGCAGTAGCGCGCCGCCGCCGGACAGCCGGATCTTGCTGCGAACGACTTCCTCGGCGAGGTTGGGCGGGATATCGGACAGCATCTCGCGCACGGTGGCGGTGATCGACGCGACGGTGGGCTCGATGGCCGCCGATACCAGTTGGGCCGCGACGCGCTCGGTCCGCGGCGTCCGCCCAGCCGCGTCGATGCCGACGGTCTCCGACTCGGTGAGCGCACCGTCCCCGAGCCCGAGCGTCATCTTCAGATTGCGCGCCGCGTTCCGGCCGATGAGCAGGCCGTGCTCCCTCTTGACCGCCCTGGCGACGGCGTCGTCCATGGCGTCACCGCCGAGTCGGAGCGAGCGCGCCCGCACGAGGTGGCCGCCAGCGAGGACCGCGATGTCGGTTGTGCCACCGCCGATGTCCACCACGAACGCGCCCGAACCTGCCAGCAGATCGAAGCCCGACCCGGCCGCGGCGGCTACCGGCTCCTCGACCAGGCGGACCACGCACCGAGGCCGCAGCGCCGAGATGGCGGCAACCACCGACCGCCGTTCCACGACGGTGGCTTCGACCGGCAGGCACACGATGGCAACGGTCTTGGCCAGCCGACGGCGCACTCGCGACCGGCGCAGGAACGCTTGCAGGATTGCCACCGTGGCGTCGAGATCCGCGATGACGCCGGCCCGCAGCGGATGTACGACATCGACGCTTTGCGGTTCCTTACCGGTCAGCGCGTCCGCCGCGTGCCCCACGGAGACGACCTCGCCGGTTTCCCTACTGATGGCGATGGCCGTCGGCTCGTCGATGATGATGCCGCGGCCCGCAACGTATACGAGCGTGTTCACCGTGCCGAGATCGATCGCCACGCCCGACCGAAGCCGCATAGCCTGCCCCTCGCCGGTTTCGCTTCCGCTATCAGTATGAAGCGGTCGGCTTCCCCAGCGCACCGCGCAGGCTAGCCCTCGAAAGTGTCCGGGTCGGGGCCGGTCCGCTGGTTGCGGTTCAGCGCGCTGATCGCCTCGACGTCGTCAGGCGCCAGCTCGAAGTCGAAGATGTCTATATTCTCGATGATCCGCACCGCGCTGACCGACTTTGGGAAGACGATGTTACCGAGGTCGATGTGCCAGCGCAGCACCACCTGCGCCGGGGTCTTGCCGTACCGGCGGGCGATGTCGTCGATGGTCGGATCGCCCAGCACCGAGCCCCGGCCAAGCGGCGACCACGCCTCGACCGCGATCTGATGCTCCGCGCAGAACTGGCGCACCTCGTCCTGGGTCAGGTACGGGTTGACCTCGATCTGGTCGACGGCCGGGGTGATCTCGCCCTCGGCGTGGATGCGGCGCAGGTGGTGCGGCTGGAAGTTGGACACGCCGATGGACCGCGCCCGGCCATCGGAGTAGAACTCCTCGAGCGTCCGCCAGGTGGAGACGAAATCGCCGCCGTACCTGGCCGGCAGCGGCCAGTGGATCAGGAACAGGTCCACGTAATCGGTGCCGAGAGCCTTGAGTGAGCCGTCAAACGCCCGTCGGGCGTCGTCCGGGCGGTGTGCGCTGTTGATCAGCTTCGTGGTCACGAACACCTCGGCCCGGCTCAGGCCGGACTTACTGATGGCGTGCCCCACCTCGACCTCGTTCCCGTACATCTCCGCTGTATCGATATGCCGGTACCCGGCCTCGAGCGCGTGCGTCACCGCAGCCTCGGTCTGCCGCGGCGGGATCAGGAAGACGCCGAAGCCGAGCTGCGGTATCCGCTGACCGTTGTTCAGCATGACCGCCGGGATAGTGGTCACGTCCGGTCCTCCTCACCTTGGTTGGCCCGGCCGACGGCTGCTGGCCAATCCAGCCTCGCTGGCCGCGGTTTCAGATTGGGTGCCTCGACTTGGCCTGCCCGCTGCCGGCCCCGGCTACGCGGCCAGCCGCCACGTTGGTCGGGCCAGTCCTGGTTGGCTGACATCTAGCCGTGCCGACGCCGGGTCTAGCCCAGCTGGGCATCCAGCGCCGCGGTCAGCACACCGGCAATCTGGCGCAACTCCGCAGCCGTGATGACGAACGGCGGGGAGAGCTGGAGCGCCGCCCCGCGCAGCAGCCGGGTGATGACGCCCTGGCTGCGGGCAGCGGCGACGACCCGGGGCCCGAGTCCGGGGTCGGCGTCACGCGCTGCCGCGGAGATCTCGACGGCGGCAAGCAGGCCGGCTCCGGTGCGCACCTCGCTGACCAGTTCGTGATCCGCCAGCGGCGCGAGCGCCGCCGCGAGCACGGGCTCGAGCTCCCTGACCCTTGACACCAGCCGCTCGCGCTCGATGATGTCGAGGTTTGCCAGGCCGACCGCGCACGCGGCCGGGTGGGCCGTGTAGGTATAGCCGTGCCGGAACATCTCAGTCGAGCCGGACCGCCAGAACGGCTCGGCGACCCGCGGTCCGACGACAACCGCGCCGAGCGGCAGGTAACCGGACGTCAGGCCTTTCGCGACCGTCATCATGTCGGGCTCAAGGCCGTACCGCAT
>JASHSZ010000141.1 GCA_030040815.1 Streptosporangiaceae bacterium | reverse complement strand
GCGTCGGCAATAGCGCCCGCCGGGTCTCCGGCGTTCTCACGCATGTTGCTGAGCCAGAGGCAGGCAGCGAGCGCCGTGTCGCGGTCGCTGTCGCGCGCAAGCTGCTCCAGGCGTTGGAGGAACCCGTCGGGGTCGGCCAGGTCTGCTGCCAGCATGACCGCGGCCATCCCGGACACCCGCAGGTCGCGGCCTGCGCCAGGATCCAGTCGCCGCAGCGCCACCTGCAGCTGGCCGAACCGCTCGCTGCCACCGATCACGCTGTTGGTCAGCATGACCGCTATGGCCCCGCAGGTCACGTCCTGCAACTCTGGCGGCGGCCGCCAGTCGCCGATCGCGTCGGCGACCGCCTCGGCCAGCGCGAGCATGCGAACGTGCTCTCCGCGAATCGTCCAGAACATCCCGAGCGCCGCCAGTAGCCGAACGATCGTGGCGCGGTCCCCGTCCGCGATCGCCGCGCGCAGCTCGTCGGCGAGGTTGGTCTCCTCGGCGGCCAGCGCGTCGATCGCCGCGAACTGGTCAGGCCCCGTCAGGCGGCCGCAGTGGTCACCCGCGTAGTCAACCGCCCAGCGGCGCAGGGCGATACCTGCCGCTTGGTCTTCGCCAGCGTCGATGAGCTGCATCCGGCCGAACTCGCGCACGGTTTCGAGCATTCGGTAGCGCACGCCTGGCTCGGTCTCCCGGACGCTCAGCAGCGACTGGCCGACAAGGCCCTGAACCGCGACAACCGCGTCCGTTCCGAGCACCACCTCCGCGGCCGCGAGCGTGAACCCGTCGTTGAACAACGCCAGCCACCGGAGGGCTCGCCGTTCGGTGGCGCTCAGCAGGTTCCACGACCAGTCGATGACTGCGAGCAGCGTCTGGTGCCGGTCGGGGGCGCTGCGGTCACCGCCACGCAGCAGCGCGAACCGGTTCTCCAGCCGCCGGTCGATCTCTTCGACTGCCATGGCGCGCACCTGCACGGCGGCGAGCTCAATCGCGAGCGGCAGGCCGTCGAGACGGCTGACGATGCTCGTGACAGCGGGCTCGCTGAGCCGGACGTTCGGCCGCGCGGCAACGGCCCGCTCGCGGAATAGCTCAGCGGCGTCCGGGGTCTCCAGCTCGCCGAGCAGATACACGCGCTCGGCCGCGATCTCGAGCGGCGCGCGGGATGTCGTCAGCACGTGCAGGTCGGACGTGGTGGAAACGAGGAACGCCACCAGGTCGGCAACGGCCTCGATGAGGTGCTCGCAGTTGTCCAGCACGAGCAGGGCTGGTGACTGCGCGAGGCGCTGCGCGACGCGCCCGCGAATGTCGGCCCGCTGTTCCGCGGTAAGCGCCCGGCGGCTCTGGATCGAGTCCCGGACGCCGAGCACCGACCCGACCTCGCCGACCACGTCGTCGCCGACCGAGACGCCCGCCAGCTCCACGACGTGCACGACCGGCACGGCGGCGGCGCGCGCGATGGCCTGCGCAAGCCGGGTCTTGCCGAGCCCGCCCGCCCCGACGATCGAGACGACCCGCGAGCTAGCCGTCAGCGCGCGGAGCCGGTCGAGGTCGCTGTCGCGGCCGACCAGCGCTGTGGCGTCGTACCTCAGGCCCCTGCGCACCGGCCGGTCCATCGCCAGCAGATCCCGGTGCGCTCGCCGCAGTGACTCGCCCGGATCGGTGCCCAACTGGTCGCGAAGTTCGCGGCGGTAGCGCTCGAAGCGCTCGAGCGCGGCAGCCGGACTGCGCACGGCTGCCTCGCTCCGCAGCAGGTCGGCGAGCAGCGACTCATCTCGCGGCCGCTGCGCATACGCGGCCTCGAGAGCCGGCAGCGCGTCGCCGTGAATGCCCATCCTGCTGGCCGCCCGCGCCTGGATGACCCGGGCGGTTCCGGCGTCCGCGGCAGCCTTCCGGCGCACCGCCGCGAGCGGCCCGGCGTCACCGTTCGCCGACGCAGGCAGGCCGTCCGACAGGGCCAGCGCTTGCCGCGCCAGCTCGGCGGCAACCGGCGCGTCGCGGTCCAGGGTGGCCGCGGCGTCACGGACAAGCTCCGCGAGCCGCACGCTGTCGACCTCGTGGGGCGCCGCGCCCAGCCGGTACCCGGCATCGTCGCGCACGATCGTGTCCGCGCCGCACGCGCTCCGGGTCCGCGACACCAGCACCTGCAGGCTCTTGAGCCCGTTGGCCGGCGGCTGTTCGCCCCAGACGAGCTCGATCAGCTCGTCGTCAGGTACCGGCCGACCGCCCCGCGCCGCCAGGGCCGCCAGCAGCGCCTGCGGGCGGTCGCCCACCACCGCCCGCTGCCGCCAGCGCACGTCCCCGAGCAGGCTCAGCGCGAAACTCACCCCGTCAGTTTAGGAAGCGCGGTCAGGGCATCGGATCAGTCTGCGCCGGGGTGGCATCAACAGTCAGTCGCGGAGCTGGGCAGCGAAGCGGCCCGCCACCTCCAGATATTCCTCGATCATGGCGGCGACGACTTCCCTGGCCGGCCGCACGCGGTCGAGCAGCCCGACGCCCTGGCCGACGAAGTACGTGGCGAGTTGCTGCGCGCCGCTGCCGTCCCGCGACGAGGAACGCCTGATGCGCTGCTGGGCGCTCGCGGTGAGCATGGTCTGCAGCGGCATCTGCAGGGCGGGCGGAGCGGCGGCTGCCTCCCACTCGTCGGTCCATGCGCTGCGCAGCATCCGGGCCGGCTTGCCGGTCAGCGACCGGGACCGGACCGTGTCGCTCGACGACGCCGCGAGCATTTTCTGCTGTACGGCCGGATCGGTCTCGGCCTCCTGGGTAGTGAGCCACACCGAGCCGCACCAGACACCCTGGGCGCCGAGCGCGATGGCGGCGGCCATCTGTGCCCCGGTGACGATGCCGCCCGCCGCGAGCACCGGAGTCGGCGACACCGCGCGAACCACCTCGGGCACCAGCACCATGGTCGCGACGGTGCCAGTGTGGCCGCCCGCCTCGGTGCCCTGAGCCACGATCAGGTCGACACCAGCCGCCTGCTGGCGGCGGGCGTGCGCCACGGTCCCCACCAGCGCGGCGACGACGACGCCCCGCGCGTGCGCCTGCTCGGTGAGCTCCGCGGGCGGCGGCCCGAGCGCGCTGGCAACCAGCTTGATGGGATGCCGGAACGCCACGTCCAGTAGCAGGCCGGCGTCCTGGACGGAAACACTGAGGGTCCCACGGCGGCCGGTCAGGTGCTCGGGCAGCGGCGGCACCTCGTACCGATCCAGCAGGTCAGCGACGAACGCCCGGTGCTCTGGCGGAATCAGCGCGGTCGGGCCCTCGCCCTGGCCGGCCGGGCGGGCAATGTCGGCGAACTTGGCCGGCAGCAGCAGGTCCACTCCATACGGCTTGCCACCGACCCGATCGTCGATCCAGGCCAGGTCGATCTCCAGCCCGGCCGGGCTGTGCGCGGTGGCGCCCAGCACGCCGAAGCCGCCCGCGCTCGTGACGGCGGCGACGACATCCCGGCAGTGGCTGAACGCAAAGATCGGCACGTCGATGCCGAGCTTCCCGCAAATCTGGGTAAACACCGCGGCTCCCGTTGCATAACCGATTCCCGGCAAACCACCTCGAGGCTACTCACCGGCAGCCGCGCGTGCTCAGGAGCTCATGGTCATGGGGTGAAGCGCCTGCAGGCCGGGCGCCAGCCCCGGCAGCCAGATGGTCGCGATTGCCAGGCCGAACGCGGCGAGGCCGGCCAGCCGGGCGATCAGCTCACCGCGGGGCGACACCTTCTCTACCAGGATGACGACCGCCAGCGCGACCATCGCGAGGATGTTCATCACGCCGACGGCGATCAGCACCAGCATGAGGGCCCAGCAGCAGCCCAGGCAGTAGGCGCCGTGGTGGGCGCCGACGCGCAGGTCTCGCGTCCGGCCGCGGAACGAGCCGTACCGCAGCAGCAGCCCGAACGGTGACCGGCAGTGCGCCAGGCACCGGTCCTTGATGCCGGTGAGCTGGTAGACGCCGCAGCCGGCAAAGATCGCGATGGCTAGCCCGTGCGCGGCGGTCGGGTGGTGACTGTCCAGCCAGCTCGTCAGCCAGGCGAGGCCGTAGGCCGGCACTCCTGCTACCGCCCAGACCAGCAGGTAGCCCACGACCAGCCCGCTGAGCCGCATAATCCGGCTGGCCGTGACCGACCTCGCATAGAGCGAAGCCATCGGGGCCACGGAAGGCAGCATCATCGCCGCCATCATCAGTGTCCACACGGCGACGAACGCGCCGATGCCGAAGCCCATCGTGCCGGTCATGCCGGCCATCCCGCGAGCGAGCACCAGCGTCGCAGCCCAGGCCGCCGCGGCCAGGAAGAGCAGGGCGGACGTCTGCGGCCTGGTGAGCCACTGCAGCGGCGGGCCGGCCGGCTGCGTCGGCGTGTCGCTCATCCCGACCAGGAGAACGGCGCGCTGAACCCGCTCTGCCCCGTGCGGCCCCACTCGATCCCGAACGTGGAGAGCGCCACCGTCGTGGCCGGCGCGACGGTCAAGGTGGTGTTCGAAGGATGGAAGACGTTCTCGAGCCGGACCGGATCCTGGCCCTCCCCCACCGCGAAGTCGGTGACCTCGAGCTCGGCAGCATCGCCAACCCGTACATAGTGGCGGCGGCCGTCATCGGTGTACTCGATCGGCACACGCTCGATGCCGAGCATCTCGCCGATGAGCGGGCCGAGCATCGCGGGCGGTCCGCCCAGCTGGCCCGCCAGCACGGCACCCAGCCGCTCAGCCTGGGCATCGGAGGCGGCCGCGTCGAGGAACACGCCGACCCGCCAGTTGCCCTCGGCCATGACCGGCGGCGTGTCCAGAAACAGCGCGAAGCTGAGCCCGCTGACGTCGGTGTCGTCGATGTCGCCCGCATCCACGTGGTAGGCGAGCAGCGCCCGGCAGCGGTCAAGCGTGGCCTTCGCGGTCAGCGCCGACCACGTGCACGGGCAGATCGTGTCACACGAGCAAGACTCCAGGTAGGTTCCGGTAAGTTGCCAGGCCACAGTGCCCTCCCCTTGGCATGATCACGTGGGCCAAGCTTCAGTGCCGTACGGCCATGCTGTCAATGACCGCCGACGATAAACACGGGCGAGCTGGCTCAACCGCGCCAGACCACAAGCTCCGCACGCCGTTTTGGCGGCGCACGCCCGCTCCGCGACCCATCGGCGCGGGCTCATCGCTCCACCAAGCGGGCCAGTCGCTGTCGCAGGGATGAAGGGACCGAGTGTCGGCGACACCGGGCAGGATGGAGTCATGGCTGGCCTCCAGACTTCCGGGCTCGCTGCGTTCAGCGCGGCGACCAGGGCGTGGTTCAATTCGGCATTCGCCGAGCCGACCGCTGCCCAGGCGCAGGCCTGGGAGGCCATCGGCCGGGCCGAGCACACCCTGGTCATCGCGCCGACCGGCTCGGGCAAGACACTGGCCGCTTTCCTCTGGGCGATCGACCGACTGGCCAGCGAGCCAGTTCCGGCGGACCCCAAGCGCCGCTGCCGAGTGCTGTACGTGTCCCCGCTGAAGGCGCTCGCGGTGGACGTGGAGCGCAACCTGCGCTCGCCGCTGGCCGGGGTTTCCCATGCGGCCCGGCGGCTCGGGCTGCCCGAACCGGACATCCGGGTCGCGGTGCGGACCGGTGACACCGCCGCCGACGAGCGCCGCAAGCTGGCCAGCAAGCCGCCGGACATCCTGATCACGACACCCGAGTCGCTGTTCCTCATGCTCACCTCGCAAGCCAGGGAAGGGCTGCGCAGCGTGCAGACGGTCATCATCGACGAGGTGCACGCGCTCGCGGGCGGCAAGCGCGGCGCGCACCTGGCGCTCTCGCTCGAGCGGCTCGAGGTGCTTCGCGGCTCGCTCGCCGCGGCCGCCGGGTCCCCGATGCAGCCAGCCCAGCGCATCGGCCTGTCAGCCACGGTCCGGCCGCCGGAGGAGGTCGCGACGTTCCTCGCCGGCGCGCGGCCGGTCACCATCGTGGCGCCGCCCAGCCAGAAGCGGCTGGATCTGCAGATCGTCGTGCCGGTCGAGGACATGGCCGACCTGCAGACAGCAGCAGCCGCGCGGCAGCCGCGGCCGGTGCGGGTGCCCATGGCCGACGGCCGGGTCGTCAGCGCGGCGACGCCAGGCAGCGCGCCGCAACAGGCCGACGACGAGTTCCGGCCACCGGGCCGGGTGTCCGAGCCGGACAGCGACCCGACGCGGCAGCACTCGATCTGGCCACACGTGGAGGAGCGCGTCCTCGACCTGATCCAGAGCCACCGGTCAACGATCGTGTTCGCCAACTCGCGGCGGCTGGCGGAGCGACTATGCGCGCGGCTCAACGACCTGGCGGCGGAGCGAGCGGCCGCGGCCGGGCAAGACGGGCCCGACTACTACGAGCCGCGTTCCCTGATCGTTCGGGACGCGGGCGACCGCCCGCCCGCTGAGCTCATGGGCGAGGCCGGCGCGGCCGCTGGCGCTCCGCCGGTGGTCGCCCGCGCGCATCACGGCTCGGTGTCACGGCGGGAACGCGCCCAGATCGAGGAAGCGCTCAAGGCTGGCACGCTGCCCGCGGTGGTCGCGACCTCGAGCCTGGAGCTCGGCATCGAC
>JASHSZ010000140.1 GCA_030040815.1 Streptosporangiaceae bacterium | reverse complement strand
CGGGTCGAGCTCCACGTCGTTAGTGCCTCAGGCCGGACAGCGACCAGTCGGTGGGCAATGGCGACCACTCCAGCCCGATGGCGACCAGTCGGTGGGGACGAAAGTGGCATAAGGTTTTGATTTTTGGCTCGAGTGGTCGCCATTGGTGATTAACGGTCGCCATGAGCCCACGCATTAGTCGCCATTGCTTGGTGCCGGGCGACGCCAGCGCCCGAAGGTGCTCGCATTGTCGGTAGTCCGCGCGATCCTGACGGCCATGGGTGACAACGAAACGGTTGAGCCGCAGATCAGACTGATCTCCGCCGCGAGTCTCCGGGCTGCCGGCCGGTCCGCCGGGCAGGTCCGGACCTTGGTACGCCACGGCGCGATCGTCCGTATCGGTCGCGGTCTTTATGTTTCCAAGACCGTCAGCAGGCAATTCGCGACGGTGCCCAACAGCGCCCACGTGCTTCGATCTGCTGCCGCGCTAGCTGACAACGGACCCGAGAGCGTGATCAGTCACACGTCCGCGGCATTGATACACACCATCGATCTGATCGGTGACGAGCCGGCCGACGTCACGATTACCAGCCGCAATGGCGGCCGTCGCGGTCACCGCAACGGCATCCACACTTATGCCAACGCGATGCCAGACCAGCACATTGAGTCCAAGTACGGCCTGCGAGTGACGACACCTGCGAGAACTGTCCTCGACCTAGCGCGCACGTCGAGCTTCGCAACAGGCGTGGTGGCCGCCGACTCGGCGGTGCGCCAAGGGCTGACGACAGTGGCTGAGTTATTGCACGTGGCCGGGCCGTACCGGCAGCGACGAGGCGGAGACCGGGCGCACGGCGTGGTGATGTTCACCACCGGGCTCGCTGAGTCCCCGCTGGAGTCGCTCGCGCGCGTGGTCTTCGACGAGGGTGCGCTGCCGCCACCCGAGCTGCAGGTTCGCATCACCGGTGCCGATGATGAGTTCATCGGGCGGGTTGACTTCCTCTGGCGGAGGTACAAGCTCATCGTCGAGGTCGACGGCGCAGCCAAGTACGAGCTCGATCCGCGGCGGGCGAGGAACGAGTTGTGGCGGGACAAGGCGCTGCGCCGGGCCGGCTACGAGGTGATTCACTTCAGCTGGGCGGAGATCACTACGCAGCCGGACCAGGTGATCGCCACCATCTGGGCAGCGCTCCGCGCTCGCGGAGCCATCTACCCTGCCCCGTAACTCGGCTGTCAACAGTCACAGACCCGGCACGAGTATGGACAGGCGTGGGCCGCCGTCAGCCAGGGTGATCCGCTCGGTCCAGGATTCTTTGCGCGTCCGGACTGTAGACCCGGTCGGCCTCATGGCGAGCTTTCGCTCCACTTCGTGGCTGAGGTCGATGCCGGCCATCTGCGCGAGTCCAGCCAGGTAGCTCAGCACGTCCGCGAGCTCCTCCCCGAAGTCGGGCAGTCGGTTGCGTCACGCGTTGAAGGCCTCGCTGATCTCGGCGGCGAGCAGGCCGAACTCCAGCGCGATGTCCGCGGGGTTGAAGCCCTTGGCTCGCTTGTTGGCCTAGCCCTGCTCCTGCACGGATCTCATGTCCGCGCGTCCTCCCGCTAGCGGTGACCTCTGGATGGTGTGCGGCCGGCTACTGCTCGGCCAGGATCGCTTCCAGCTCGGCAAGCGGGTCGCGGAACACCGGCCCGGTCACCCGGACCACGGCGCGGCGGATGGCACCGCCGAACGTGAACGGCGCGGTGTACCCGTCGCCGACCGCGGGGCCCCACTCGTAGCCGCACGTCAGGCCCACGCCGGTGCCGGTGAACCCGGACGGGGTGAACCGCGGGATCACGCCGCGACCGACCTCCAGGCCGTCGCAGCGCAGCACGCCGCTGCCGCCCGGGGCCACCCCTGTGGCCTTGGTGAACTCGTACTCCACCCGATGCGGACCCGGCGCGATCACGGTCGATGACGCAACGACGTGCCGCTCCTTGCCGTACAGGTTGTGCACGTAGCGCAGACATCCGTCGAGGATGTGCAGCGACCAGCCGCCGAGCGCGGAGCCCAGGGCCAGCAGCACGCCGTCCGACTCCGCGCGGACGACAATGCTGACCGCTAGAAGATGGGAGCGGTTGCGCACGTTGACGGCCACCGACTCCGGCACCGGCGCGCCGCCCTGGGTGTACTGGTACTCCGACCGCGGCTGGCGCCGGTCCGGCTTGGGGTGCACGAGCGCCCACAGCGGCCGGTTGTCGAGCGGCAGCACCTGATTGCGCCTGGCCTCCTGCCACCACAGGGCCTCGAGGTCGGCCAGCCTGGCGGGCTGCTCCGCCGCGAGGTCCCTGGTTTCGGACAGGTCGGCGGCGACGTGGTACAGCTCCCAGACGTCCTCGTCGAACGGCGCGTTGGGGTTCTGGTCGTCATAGAGCGGCCCCACCGGATGGAACGTGACCGCCTTCCAGCCGCGGTGATAGATCGCCCGCGAGCCGAGCATCTCGAAGTACTGCGTCTCGTGCCGCTCCGCGGCGCCGGCCCCGGCGG
>JASHSZ010000139.1 GCA_030040815.1 Streptosporangiaceae bacterium | reverse complement strand
GCGTTTGTCGGACACCAGCAGCCCCGGAGGCCGTCGGTGGTCATGAGGTGCCCTGCTGGCGACACCGGAGCCGCCGCCGCTGCGGCTGCGGGTGACGCACTGGACGTCGCGGCTGCTGCAGCCCAGCTGGGCATCTCCAACGTCTGGGTCGCGCGGATCTGGCGGAAGTGGCGGCTTCAGCCGTGGCGGCGCGAGACGTTCAAGTTCTCCACTGACCCGGAGCTAGAAGCGAAAGTCTGGGACGTCGTTCGGGTTGTACCTGAAACCGCCCGACAATGCCGTGGCCCTGTGCGTGGATGAGAAGCGCAGGTAAGCCCGCCCAGACCAAGCCAAACCGCGCTGCGCACGTCAGGCTCCAAAGATGCTTGACTGAACTTCAGCGGTCAAGGCCACCCGCCGGTTGTTGACCGCTGCGTATGCCCGCATGGGCGCCGGCATACAGTCCTCGTCGACCGGGCCGTATCTCAGCTCAAGCCGACGGCCCTGGTACGGTCCTGGCCGGGCCGGGTTGAAGTCGATGACACCGGTCTCAAAGTAGCCCTGAGGCAGCGCGTCGGGCTTGCCGTGCCATGGCTCGCCAGGCTCGGCGACTCTGAAGGCGTAGATCAACGCCTCCGGTGGCCGGGCGAGTCGCTGGAAACGCTTCTCAGCGGCCTGCGCCGAATCAAGATCGAGACTCCAGGCGATGTCGCGCCATGACATGCCGCGCCTCCTGGCCAGCTCGATCAGATTGAGTTCTCTGCTGTCCGTAGCCCACCTGTCCGCAGCGACGAGCGCCAGCGCGGACCGCAAGTCATCGACGTCTGTTGCCGAGCTAGCCAACGCTACTTTGCTGAGCACGCGTCGAATGAGCACTGCCGTGTCCGGGGGCGGCTGTTTTCGTTCTTGCTCGGTGCAGTATCGGTTCACGAGGCGCATGTTGGCCTCGGCAACTCTCTGAGGCACGGTCATACCTCAACTATCGGTGTTCATCTATCAGATGACAACTGATAGATGAGACTTGAGCCGGAGGGGCCGACCTAGCGAGCTTCATCGTCCTTGGTGGGTGATGCGCGCGGGGCTGCAGGACGTGGAGCGTTATGTAACGGACGGCCGAGCTAACGGTGGAGAGCGAAGATGGCGACACGCTTGCATGGCGCTACGGCAACCGGACGACTGAACCAGCCGGTTCAGAGTGGGAAGGCCACCTGGCTCTCGAAGGTCTTCGAGTTCAACGCGGCGGGGCTCAACTGGCCGCGTGGAGTCCTGTTCTTGGATGTCGCGCTTGTGCCGATGGTCGTTTTCTGGGCGATCGGGTACGAGCAGTACCTTCTCAGCGCGCTGTTCGGCGTGCTGTTCTCCTGGCTAATCGACCCCGGAGGGAGCTACGGGCAGCGTGCGGCGCGCATCGCCGGCTTCGGACTCCTCGGCGCGGGCGTGACCGCGCTGGGGTTTGGCATCGGCGGAGATGCCTGGGGATGGCTGGTCCTCGCGATAGGTGCAGTCACCCTGGTGGCGGGCCTGACGGTCATGCTCGGCGTGCACAGATTCGTTGCGGCCCTACTCCTCAACCTCTGGTTCATCATCGCACTCGCGGTCGCCTTCAGCCTCCATCCGCACCCGCACCTCACCAGTTACACCTGGGCTCAGACGGCAGCCTGGGCGGGCGGCTCGGCGCTGTGGATCGCCGTGACACTCGTGGAGTGGCTGATCCGCGGGCGCACGGACCGGCCGCAGCCGATGGCAGAGCTGCCCGGTGACACCGCCCGGCGGAGCCTGACCCGGCCAATGGTCATGTTTGCGCTGATCCGGGCCCTGGCCATCGCCGGTGCCGCCGCGCTTGCGTTCGGCCTGAATCTGTCGCATGGCTACTGGATGCCGATCGCGACCATGATCGCCATGAAGCCAGACCTCGGCTCGAGCACGCTCATAGCCGCCCAGCGCCTGGCCGGCGCGGCCATCGGCGCAGGCGCAGCAGCGCTGCTGCTGCTGATACCCGCCAACGAAACCGGACTGAGGCTGCTCGCCCTCGTGCACGGCCTCGAAATCGTCGCCATCGTTCTGCTGATGCACGGGGTGGCGATTCGCTTCTGGAACTATGCCATCTACTGCGCGGCCATCGCCGCGGGGGTGCTGATCCTGGTGGACCTGCCGCAGCCCGGTAACTTTGACGCGGTCGGCTACCGGGTCGCGTGGACAGCTGCTGGCGTAGGAATCGGCGTGCTCGTCATGCTCCTCGCCAGTCTGCTCGCCCGCCGCCATGCCACAGCGCAGTCACAACCTGTCCGAACTGGCTGAAAAGGTGCTTTTCTACCTGGAGACCGTCCCGACCGCCCGGTACACCTGCACGTGGACCAAGATCAGCACATTTAAAGCGTTCTCTCCTGTCTCGAAATCGACGGAAAGTCCGGCGGCTTTGTGACACCGGCCCGCGCGGAATGCCGCTGCGGCGCGCGGCTGGTACGGTGGAGCGGACAGACATCCTTTAAGCCCCGTCCCGTGAGGCGGGAAAGGAGGTCCTAATGGCGCATGCGGTGTACACCGGCGACGGGGACCCGTCCGCTGGTTCGCCGGGAAAGTCCGGTTCGGGAGCCCTGAGCAGGCCCGGAGCCGGCACCGGTCGACGGCAGGTCCCAGCCCCGCCGGCCGACGGCAAGGTGGTCCTCGAAGCCGCTGAGATTGCCCGCGCGCTGACCCGGATCACCCACGAGATCCTCGAGCGGACCGACGGCGCGAGCGACGTGGTGCTGCTCGGCATACCGACCAGGGGCGTGCCACTCGCGCAGCGGCTCGCCGAGCGGCTGTCGGAGGCCGAGGGTCGGCCTGCGCCTGCTGGTTCGCTCGACGTCACCATGTATCGCGATGACCTGCGGCTGCGGCCCGCCAGGGCGCTGCGGCACACCGCGGTTCCCGCGTCCGGCATCGACGGTAAGATCGTCGTCCTGGTCGACGACGTGCTCTACTCGGGCCGGACCGTGCGGGCGGCCCTCGACGCGCTGGGCGACATCGGGCGGCCGCGAGCCGTCCAGCTCGCCGTCCTGGTCGACCGGGGACACCGCGAACTGCCGATCCGGGCCGATTACGTCGGCAAGAACCTGCCCACGTCGCAGCGCGAGGTGGTCCAGGTGCAGCTGACCGAGACAGACGGCCAGGACGCGGTCGTCCTCGGCCTGGCGGGTGCCCGATGAACCGGCACCTGATCTCCGCGGCCGACCTGAGCCGCGACGACGCGCTGCTGATCCTGGACACCGCCGAGGAGCTGGCGCAGGCGGCCGACCGGCCGATCCGCAAGCTGCCGACGCTGCGCGGCCGCACCGTGGTCAACCTGTTCTACGAGGACTCGACTCGCACCCGCATTTCGTTCGAAGCTGCGGCCAAGCGGCTGTCCGCAGACGTGATCAACTTCTCCGCCAAGGGTTCAAGCGTGGCCAAAGGGGAGAGCCTCAAGGACACGGCGCAGACGCTCGAGGCGATGGGTGCCGACGCCGTCGTCATCCGGCACCAGGCGTCCGGCGCGCCGCACCGGCTGGCCGGCTGGGTGCGCGGCAGCGTGCTGAACGCCGGGGACGGCACGCACGAGCACCCGACCCAGGCGCTGCTGGACGCCTTCACCATGCGCCGTCGGCTCGGCCACCTCGACGGGCTGCGGGTCGCCATCGTCGGCGACGTGCTGCACAGCCGGGTAGCCCGGTCCAACGTGCTGCTGCTGCGCACGCTCGGCGCGGAAGTAACGCTGGTCGCACCGCCGACGCTGCTGCCCGTGGCGGTGTCGAGCTGGCCGTGCGAGGTGAGCTACGACCTGTCCGGCGCGCTGCCCAAGGCCGACGTGGTCATGATGCTCCGGGTCCAGGCCGAGCGGATGAACGCCGCGTACTTCCCGACCGTGCGCGAGTACAGCCGGCGGTACGGGCTGGACGCCGCGCGACTGGCCCTGCTACCCGAGCACGCGATCGTCATGCACCCTGGCCCGATGAACCGGGGCGTGGAGATCGCGGCCGAGGTGGCAGACTCGCCGCGCTCGACCATCGTGGAGCAAGTGGCGAACGGGGTGAGCGTCCGGATGGCCGTGCTTTACCTGCTGCTCGGCGGCGCCGTCGGCAGCGACACCGGCGCGGCCAGCGGCGGCATCAGCCCAGCCGAGGTGGCCTGATGACGGCCGCGGGCCCCGCCTGGCTGATCCGCGACGTCCGCCCGCTGGGCGGGCCAGCCATCGACTTGCTAATCGGCGACGGCGTCGTGACGCAGATCGGCACGGGCCTCAGCCCGGCTGGCGCGCAGGTGCTCAACGGCGCAGGCCTCATCGCCCTGCCCGGCCTGGTCGATCTCCACACGCACCTGCGCGAGCCGGGGCGCGAAGATGCCGAGACGGTGCAGTCCGGGACGGCCGCGGCTGCGCTCGGCGGCTACACCGCGGTGCACGCGATGGCCAACACAGACCCGGTCGCCGACACCGCCGGCGTGGTGGAGCAGATCTGGCGGCTCGGCCGGGAGGCCGGCCATTGTGACGTGCGCCCGGTCGGCGCGGTTACCGCTGGCCTGCAGGGCAGCCGGCTCGCCGAGCTTGGCGCCATGGCCGATTCTGCCGCGCGAGTCCGGGTGTTCTCCGACGACGGCCGGTGCGTGTCCGACGCGGTGCTGATGCGACGGGCGCTCGAGTACGTCAAGGCGTTCGACGGGGTGATCGCCCAGCACGCGCAGGAACCCCGGCTGACTGACGACGCGCAGGTTAACGAGGGCGAGGTGTCCGGCCGCCTCGGGCTGACCGGCTGGCCCGCGGTCGCCGAGGAGTCGATCATCGCCAGGGACTGCCTGCTGTCCGCTCACGTCGGGTCCGCGCTGCACGTCTGCCACGTTTCCACGGCAGGCTCGGTGGAGATCATCCGCTGGGCGAAGGCCAAGGGCTGGCGGGTGACCGCCGAGGTGACACCGCACCACCTGCTGCTGACCGACCAACTGGTGGCTGGCTACGACCCGGTCTACAAGGTGAACCCGCCGCTGCGCACCCAGGCGGACGTCGACGCGCTGCGGACTGGCCTCGCCGACGGCACCCTCGACTGTGTCGCCACCGACCACGCGCCGCACCCAGTTGAGGACAAGGAGACCGAGTGGCAGGTGGCCGCGTTCGGCGTGACCGGGCTGGAGACCGCGCTGCGAGTGGTGCACGCGGCCATGGTGACGACGGGACTGCTGGATTGGGTCGGCGTCGCGGACCGGATGTCCGTGCGCCCGGCCGCGATCGGCAGGCTCACCGGCGATGACGGCGCCCCTGCGCACGGCCGCGCGCTGGCGCCCGGCGCCCCGGCGAACCTCGTCCTCTACGACCCGCAGGCCCGATCCGTGGTCGACCCGGCGCAGCAGGCCTCCCGAAGCCGGAACACGCCGTTTGCGGGCATGACGCTGCCCGGCCAGGTCGTCGCCACGTTCCTGCGCGGTGAGCCCACCGTGCTGGACGGGAAGCTAGCGCGGTGACCGGCATAACCCGAACACCGAGCTCCGAGGTTGCGGTCGGCCGCCCGGCGCTGCTGGTGCTGGAGGACGGCACCACCTTCGGCGGCAGCACCTTCGGTGCCGACGGGGAGACCTTCGGGGAGATGGTCTTCAACACCGGCATGACCGGGTACCAGGAGACCCTCACCGACCCGTCCTACGCACGCCAGATCGTAGCGATGACCGCACCGCACATCGGCAACACCGGCGTCAACGACACCGACCCGGAGTCCCGGCGGATCTGGGTGGCCGGTTACGTGGTGCGCGAGCCGGCCCGGCTGGCCTCGAACTGGCGGGCGCAGCGCAGCCTGCAGGATGAGCTTGCCGCCCAGGAGATCACCGGCATTGCGATGCCCGGTACCCGGGCGCTCACCCGGCACCTGCGCGACCGGGGTGCGATGCGGGCCGGAATCAGCGCGGCCACGACTGACCCGGCGGAGCTACTCGAGCGCGTGCTGGCGAGCCCGCAGATGACCGGCGCCGACCTGGCCACGGCGGTAAGCACACCCGAGCCGTACGTGGTGTCACCGCCGGACGGCACCCGCGTGCGATATCGGGTCGCCGCCGTCGACCTGGGCATCAAGGCCGCCACGCCGCGGTCGATGGCGGCACTCGGGTGCGAGGTTCATGTGCTGCCGGCCACGTCGACCGCAGCCGACATACTCGCCGTGGATCCGGACGGGGTGTTCTTCTCCAACGGGCCGGGCGACCCGGCGGCGATCGACTTCGCGGTCGAGGCCATGCAGGGCGTGCTGGCGGCCGGCCGCCCGCTGTTCGGCATCTGCCTGGGCAGTCAGGTGCTCGGCCGCGCGCTCGGGCTGGACACCTACAAGCTGCGGTTCGGCCACCGCGGGGTGAATCAGCCGGTGCAGGACCTGCGCACCGGGCGGGTGCAGATCACCTGCCACAACCACGGGTTCGCTGTTGCGCCGCCGGGCAGTGCTGGCCCGGAGGGACGACCCCCCGAAGCCCCCCGAAACGGTGCTGGCCCGGAGGGACGACCCCCCAGACCCCCCCGAACCTTCGACACTGACTTTGGCCCGGCTGAGATCACGCACCTCAACCTCAACGACGGCGTGGTCGAGGGTCTGCGGCTGACCGAGGCGCCCGCATTCAGCGTGCAGTACCACCCCGAGGCCGCGCCGGGACCGCACGACGCGTCCGGATTGTTCGGTGAGTTCTGCGCGCTCATGGCAGCCGCCCCATGACCAGGTGGGGAACGAGGCACCGTGCCTAAGCGCGCGGACCTGGGGTCGGTGCTGGTCATCGGGTCTGGGCCGATCATCATCGGGCAGGCGGCGGAGTTCGACTACTCCGGCACGCAGGCGTGCCGGGTGCTGCGGGCCGAGGGCATCCGGGTGAGCCTGGTGAACTCCAACCCCGCGACGATCATGACCGACCCGGAGTTCGCGGACGCGACGTACGTCGAGCCGATCACCACCGAGGTGCTGGCGAAGGTCATCGCCAAGGAGCGACCGGACGCCCTGCTGCCGACGCTCGGCGGGCAGACCGCGCTGAACGCCGCGGTCGCCCTGCACGATAACGGCACGCTGGCCAAGTACAGCGTCGAGCTGATCGGCGCGTCGATCGACGCGATCCGAGCGGGGGAAGACCGCAGCGCCTTCAAGGAGATCGTCACTGCCGTCGGAGCTGAGGTGCCGCGCAGCTGGATCTGTCACACCCTGGTCGACACCCGGGCGGCCGCGGCCGAGCTGGGCTTTCCCATCATTGTGCGGCCATCGTTCACCCTCGGCGGCACCGGCTCGGGCATTGCCCGGTCGCCGGCCGATCTGGATCGCATAGCCGGGGCCGGGCTGGACGCGAGCCCGATCACCGAAGTGCTGCTCGAGGAGTCGGTGCTCGGCTGGAAGGAATTCGAGCTCGAGCTGATGCGCGACAAGAACGACAACGTCGTCATCGTCTGCTCGATCGAGAACATCGACCCGATGGGCGTGCACACCGGCGACTCGGTCACGGTGGCGCCGGCCATGACCCTGACCGACCGGGAGTACCAGCACATGCGCGATGTGGCGATCGCCACGGCACGGGCGGTCGGCGTGGACACCGGCGGCTGCAACATCCAGTTCGCGGTGCACCCGGAAACCGGGCGGATGGTCGTCATCGAGATGAACCCGCGGGTGTCCCGCTCCAGCGCGCTGGCCTCCAAGGCGACCGGGTTCCCGATCGCCAAGATCGCGGCTCGGCTGGCCATCGGCTACACCCTCGACGAGATCCGCAATGACATCACCGGCGAGACGCCGGCGAGCTTCGAGCCATCGCTGGACTATGTCGTGGTCAAGGTGCCGCGGTTCGCGTTCGAGAAGTTCCCGGCCGCCGACGCTGTTCTCACCACGCACATGAAGTCGGTTGGCGAGGCGATGGCGATCGGCGGCACCTTCGCCGAGGCAATGCAGAAGGCGCTGCGATCGCTGGAGCAACGCGGCGCGTCGTTCAGCTGGGCGCAGCCGCCAGGCGACAAGGCGGCGCTCCTGGCGCGGTGCGCGGTGCCGCACGACGGGCGGCTCGGCACCGTGCACCAGGCGCTGCGGGCCGGCGCCACCGTCGGCGAGATCGCGGCCGCCACCGCGATCGACCCGTGGTTCGTGGATCAGATCGCCGCGATCGAGGAGCACGCGGCGCGGATCGCGGCCGACGGCATCGGCGTTGGTGGTCCGGCGACCGCGCGGGCCCTCGCGGTGGCGAAGTCGCTGGGCTTCTCCGACGCCCAGCTCGGGGAGCTGCTCCGCACGCCCGAGAGCACGATCCGCGCGCTGCGGAAGGACCTCTGTGTGCGTCCCGTGTACCACACGGTCGACACGTGCGCAGCCGAGTTCGCAGCCCGGACGCCGTATCTGTACTCGACCTACGACGTGGAGTCCGAGGTGCCGCCCGGTGACCGGCCGAAGGTGATCATCCTTGGCAGCGGGCCGAACCGGATCGGGCAGGGCATCGAGTTCGACTACGCGTGCGTGCACGCCTCGTTCGCGCTGAGCGAGGCCGGTTACGAGACCGTCATGGTCAACTGCAATCCCGAGACCGTCTCCACCGATTACGACACGTCCGGGCGGCTGTACTTCGAGCCGCTGACGCTGGAGGACGTGCTCGAGGTGGTGCACGCTGAACAGGCCACCGGGACCGTCGCCGGGGTCATCGTCCAGCTCGGCGGGCAGACCCCGCTGGGCCTGGCGGCAGCGCTGGCGGCCGCGGGGGTGCCGGTCGTCGGCACCTCGCCCGCCGCCATCAACCTGGCCGAAGACCGCGGCGAGTTCGGCGCGGTGCTAGCGGCCGCCGGGCTGCTCGCGCCCCGGCACGGCACCGCGACGTCGGTGACCGAGGCGGAGGTGGTCGCCCACGAGATCGGCTACCCGGTGCTGGTCCGGCCGTCGTACGTGCTCGGCGGCCGGGGGATGGAGATTGTCTACGACGACGCCTCGCTGGCCGACTACGTGAGCCGGGCGACCGAGGCCTCGCCCGAGCATCCGGTACTCGTCGACCGTTTCCTCGACGACGCGATCGAGGTCGACGTCGACGCGCTGTATGACGGCGCGGAGCTGTACCTCGGCGGGGTCATGGAGCACATCGAGGAGGCTGGCATCCACTCCGGCGACTCGGCGTGCGCGCTGCCGCCGATCACCCTTAGCCAGGACGATATCGGCCTGATCCGTGCCTCCACGGCGGCGATCGCCCGCGGCGTCGGCGTGCGCGGCCTGCTGAACGTGCAGTACGCCCTCGCGGCCGGCGTGCTGTACGTGCTCGAGGCCAACCCGCGGGCGTCCCGGACGGTGCCGTTTGTATCGAAGGCGACCGCGGTGCCGCTGGCCAAGGCTGCGGCCCGGGTGATGCTCGGAGCGTCGATCGCGTCCCTGCGGGCCGAGGGGCTGCTGCCGGCGTCCGGGGACGGCGGGACGCTGCCGCTGGACGCACCGATCGCGGTCAAGGAGGCGGTGCTGCCGTTCGCCCGGTTTGCAGACGCGCGCGGCGAGGGCGTGGACACCGTGCTTGGCCCGGAGATGCGCTCGACGGGCGAGGTCATGGGCATCGACGAGGTGTTCGGCACGGCGTACGCCAAGTCCCAGGCGGCCGCCTACGGCTCACTGCCGGTCAAGGGACGCGCGTTCGTAACCGTGGCGGGCAGGGACAA
>JASHSZ010000138.1 GCA_030040815.1 Streptosporangiaceae bacterium | reverse complement strand
AACGCGCAGCACACCCAGTTCGGCGCGTGCTGCACTCTCATCGGTCAGCAACGCCGCCTTCCAGGCGCTCATCCGACTGCGGCGCTGACTCTTCATTGGGACTGTCGCGCGCTGCGATTGCCGCGACACACTCGTCGATCGCCTCGCGCGCCCAGATTCGCTGCTGGTCGTTACCGACGCGCTCGGCCCACTCCTGCGCCTGCTGGAAATGGTCGAGTGCCTCGGTCAGGCGCCCGCCGTCGAAGTCCCGCCAGCCAAGGTTGTTATGCAGGGAGACGAGCCAGCGCCGGGTGCGGTCGTCAGGCGCTGCCAGCGCAAGATCGATCGCCTGCGCCGCCCACTCACTCGACCGAGTGTCGTCAGCGATGGCGAGCATGTGCAGCGCGTCGATCTGGAGGAACAGCAGGCCGGCGGTCTCGGCGGTCCTGGCGGCGGTCTCGAACTCCGGCACGGACTCGGTCGCCCGCCCTGCGCTGTTGAGCAGCCGCCCGTCCTCGAGTGCAACGCGGGTCCTGACGACGGCGTCAGGGGGATCGCCCAGAGAATCGAGCAACGCGTGCCCGTCCTCGAACCGCTGCTGCAGGGCGAGCGCCCGGGCCCGCTGGGTGACCAGCTCGGCCCGCTCGGAATCTGTGTGCGACTCCGATGCCTCCTCGACGGCAAATCTCTGCTCCGACCCAGCGGGGTCTTCGAAATCCCACAGCTCGTCGAGCAGCGTCTGAGTGATCACGCTGCCAACATAGTGCTCGCACCAGACGTTGCGTCATGTTCGGTGCCTTCTCACCCGACTGATCGGCGGCCGCTGCCGGGCGATGACAGCCTCGCCGACGACGAGGACCCGCAGCGCCGACGTCCGCCTTGGAGACAGGCACATCGGCGTGTGAGCGAGTCCGCGGTTACCCCGTTCGCGCCGGATCGCCTGTTCGGGCCGACGCCCGCCGCTGAACACGGGTGCCGATGATCTATGAGCTGATTGCATAGGTCTGTCATTTTGCGCATGGATGGGCCAGGTCCATCCTGCTGTCATGAGAACAGACGTGGCCACTACCCGGGGTGGGCCGGTCGGGTACCCAGGGGTGGGCGGTCGGGTCGGCTGTCGGCTACTTCGTCAGGGTGCTCGATCCCAGGGCGGCCATTACTGTCGTCAAGCGCGAACCGGCGTATGAGCGTGCGTCGACGCCCCGTGCCTCCGGCCGCATCCGGCGCCTGTTCTCGGTGCGCGGGAACATCGAGCTGTCGAACTACAGCACCGGGTTCTTCGAGGATCTCGCCGAGACGATGGCGGTCGATGGGATGAGGGCCGAGATCGGGCTCGCGAAGAACGGGTACCTGTTCATCGCGCCGGCCAGGAGCGTTGGCTTGCCGACCGGCGTAACCGAGTCGGTGAGCTAGCCCTGCAGCTCGCAGACGCCGTTCCGTTGTGGCCTGCGCGCCCGTCGAACGCTGCCTGCTCTCCGGGCACGCCGACCGGGCGCTGCTAACTGTCAAGGGAGCACTCACGAGCTTCCTCAGACCGGGTCGATGACGACGTGGTGGAGCTGGATGGGCATGCTGACAGTCTGCAAGGCACACCCGGAGTCGATGTGACGAATTCGTACTCCGCCGCCCTGCTGCCCTGAGCTAAGACGCCTTGATCGGCTCAGGCTGGCTTCACCGCACGAGTGGCGAAGTAGCCGGGCATGTAAGCGGCCGTCGGGCCGATGTGATGCGGCGCCTCGCGGAATCCGGTAATCACGAGGCCAGCGTCAAGCTGGCCGCCGATCTGCTCGGTCAGCGTGTGGCTGTACTCCAGCGGCACGTCAGTGCCCCGCAGCCGGTCGAGTTCAGCCGCATCGAGGTTGGCCAGGTCCGAGTACGGCAGCCGATGCCGGACGACCAGTTCGCAATCGTTAAAGCTGGCTTCCTCGTCGAAGATGAACACGTCCGGGTTCATGAATCCAGTCAGCAGCGCGCCACCTGGCCGGAGCACCCTGACGCACTCGCGCCACACCGGCGCCAACTCGGGGCAGAACACCGTCGATACCGGGTTGAAGACCAGGTCGAAGGTCTCGCTCGCGAACACGCTCAGGTCGCGCATGTCGCCGAGAACCGTCGTAATCTCCAGCCCATCGCGCTCCGCCACCATCTGGTCACGGGCAAGCTGTGCAGGCGAGTTGTCAAAGACCGTCACACGCGCGCCCGCAGCGGCGAGCACCGGGCCCTGCTGTCCGCCACCGCTGGCCAGGCACAGTACATCAGCGCCGACCAGGCTGGCCGGAAACCAATCGCGAGGCACCGCCTCGTAGCCGATGAGGACGACCGACCAGTCACCAGTCCGCGCAGCGGCGGTAATCTCCGGACCGACCGGCAGGGTCCATTCGTTACCCGCTTCGACCTGCCGGTCCCACGCCGTCCGGTTGCGGGCCACTGCCCGGTCATGCTCCCTGGTCACCCCGAGACGGTAGCGCTGGTCTCGCGCCAGCGCACCCGGTTATGCCGCTGACTGGCCGTCCTGTGGACGATCACGCCGCCGCGCTGGTGGTCGGGTGATTAAGCCTGGGCCAGGAACATCGTGCCGGCGTCCCGTAGAAGAACACGACAGGAACCCCATCGGCTGGTCCGTACGGGCAGATGACTCAGCTTCCGCCCGCCGCGCACGCGGATGGACCGCGGCTGATATCCGCTCAGCAACGTGTGACCGATGGCCCATGAGGTCATGAACCCGCCGTAGGAGCCGCGGAGGATGCCGATCCGGTCCCGGTCGATCCAGCTGAATCGCTGGCACGCGGTTTCTGCGCACGCCATCACGTCCGCGAAGTCCACGCTGCCCCAGCCGGTGCCGGGGTCATGTGCGGACTCGGGCCTCCTGATGGCCCGGCCCCACTGCTCGCTGTACCCGGCGCTGCACCGGACTCATGACGGCCGACGCCGCCGTGACCTCGCTCATGCACGTCCTTCGTGGGTGTCGTGAGTGTTGACGGCCGCGGCAAGACGACGGAGCGCCAGCCCGGCGTACAGCGCGGCTCCCGCGCTGAGCACCCCATCGTCGAACGTGGCGTATTGAGAGTGGTTGAACGCCGCCCCGATGTAGTCCTCGCCAGGCGGCGTCGCGCCGAGGAACACCATCGCGCCTGGCACCTCGGCGAGGATCCGGGAGAAGTCCTCGGCGCCGGTCACCGGCCTGGCCATCGGCGTGAACGCGTCGCCGCCGAACAGCGCTGCGACGGTCTGCGCCGCGAACGCCGCCTCGGCCTCGTCATTGACGGTGACGGGGTACTCCTGGCTGTACACGGCATCCACGTCCAGGCCGTGCGCGGCGGCGATGCCTTCGCATACCCGGACTGTCTCCCTCGCGACCTTGTCCCGGACCTCCTGGGAAAAGGTGCGGACGGTCGCATCGAAGCTCGCCGTCTCGGGTATGACATTGCGCCGGGTGCCAGCGTGGAAAGAGCCCACGGTCAGCACGGCCGGTTCCAGCGGGTCGATGCCGCGCGTCATGTAGGTCTGCAGGGCCAGCGCCATCTCGCAGGCGGCCATCACGGGATCGCGGGCCAGGTGCGGCGCGGACCCATGGCCACCGACCCCGCGGACGCGTACGCCCAGGGCGTCTGACGCCGCCAGCATCGGCCCGGGCCGGGTGACGAAGGTGCCGTGCGGGTATCCCGCCGACATGACGTGCAGTGCGTACGCGGCGATGGGGCGGTCACCAGCCGCGTCCAGGACCCCCTCGGCGATCATGTGACCCGCGCCGTCGCAGGCCTCCTCACCCGGCTGGAACATGAAGATGACGCTGCCGGCCAGCTCATTGCGGGCCTGCGCCAAAAGATGGGCGGCGCCCACGAGCATGGCGGTGTGCAGGTCATGGCCACATGCGTGCATCGCGGCGTCAGTCGTGGCCCGGTAGGGCACCACGGTCTTCTCCTCGATCTGCAGCGCGTCCATGTCCCCGCGCAGCAGCACTACCGGGCCGGGCCGGGCTCCGCGCAGCACACCGGTCACCGACGTCAGCGTGCTGCCGGTGGTGATCTCCAGCGGAAGGCCGCCGAGTGCGCCGAGAACCCGCTGCTGGGTGCCGGGCAGGTGCAGCCCGACCTCCGGCTCGCGGTGCAGTGCGTGCCGCAACTCGGCCAGATCTCCGCCGAGCAAGCCGGCCTGTTCCACCACGTCTATCGCGATCGGTATCACCTGCCGCTTTAGTTCCGAATCTGCCAGGCCCAGGCTAAATGTCTGGCCTAGGTCCCTTCAACCGCTCGCGCCCTCGGCCCCCGCAGGGCTGCCGCGTGCTGGCGGCTGGCCTTGAGGCGGCAGCCTGGTCGCCGCGCGGAGAAGTCCCCGGCGAGCAGCCGTGGTCGGCACGCGGCCACGTGACTGCCACCACTTTTTGGGGAACGGGCCGCGCTGCGCTCTCGGACCGAGGTATCGCCGCGGCCGTGCCCGAGGCCGAGATACCCACCCCGGGCCTCGCCGTGGCAACACCGCGGTCCAAGGCGCCTGTCCAGATCAGGCCTAGGGTGCGCCGGGCGGTCGAGCACGGCGGCAGCGCCAGTGCGCGCTTGCCGACAGATAGTGCTGCTAAGCGTCGCGGCAACCCGGATCGGCGCAAACTCCTCAGGCCACTGCGCCTGGGCCGGGACGGCTCCCCCGTACGCTCGGGTCGCGCCTGGCGGTCGGTCGCGACCTGAGCTTCGGCGGCGAATCAATCGCCTATGGGTTGCCTATGGGCTGCACTCCCTGACCAGGGCAAACCCCTCCGCAGGATCCGCCGATCGGCTCTTGCGCCGCAGTAGGTCGGATGTACAAAATCGCGCGGACGAGGTTCATGTTCTTCTGGATGACAGCGCCGTCAGCGTCAATCTGGGCGTCGAACGACCGCAGTTGGGCGAGTGAAGACGACTTGGCCTGCTCGGCGATCAGCGTGACCCTGGCCCCGATGGCCTTTACGAGCGCATTGGCTCGGCCAGCGACATCGGGCGGGAATGGGAATACCGCCAGTTTGGCATCCAAGACCTTCGCGGTTGTCAGTTCCGCATTTAGGGCGGCTTCAGCCGCGGCGAGGTTGCTAAATTCGTTGGCGGCGTAGTTGGCCGCATCAGTATTCAGTTGCCCCAGGGCCGAAGTCGTAAGCGCCGTCCATCGCCCTTCCAGTTGCCACACGGTAGTGCACGCCAGTCCGTTGGGCGACAGGTTAGGCTCGCACCCTGCGGCGGCAAGCGCGCGTTGGTGACGCGCGGGAGTACCCGCGGCGTAGACGAGGCCCGCGATCACCAAGATAGTGGCCAGGGAGGCAGCAATCGCCAGTATGACGCCCCCAGCGAACGTCGAGGGCTCTTCGCCTCTGGCGTACGAATAGCTCGTCACATCCCTCTCCCTACTCCTGGCCTGTTCGCCTAGAGCAGCACCAGACGTGGTGAAGCGTCGGCTGGCCCAGGCGCCCGCGTCGTAGCGGCCGCTGCCTTACTCGTTGCTGGGGGTCTCGTCGAAGGAGTTGATTCCCTTGAAGAACTCTTCGTTAATGATGAAGATCATTCCGAACACGAAGAGCAGGAAAATCGGCGTGATCGTCAGCCAGACGAGCCAGTCCCGGCCCTCCTGCTGACGAGCGGCGATCCACCGCTTTACCGGTGGCAGCCTGAGGGTAAGCAGGAAGAGGCTGCACGCCGAGTACTGGTACAGCCGCTGATGGAAGATGGGGTCACCGTCACCGGCGAACCCGGAGCCATTGTTCTCGCGCTCGAACCCGAACCCTTCGAGCAACGCCAGGTGGAGGAAGAGGAACCCCCAGATGACGTAGATGAGCTTGTGCAGCGTCTTCCAGTACCGGCCCAGCTTGCGCTGCGCCCAGGGATTGCCCGTGAGCAGGAGCGGGATGACCAGCAGCACCATCACGAATCCGACGAGCGTGAAGGTGTGCTCGGTCAGCTTCGCGAGAAAGCCGCCCGCGAAATTATCGGTGAGACCGGCTGCAACCCCGTCGCCGACGCCGCAGCACGCCATCATGATGCCGAACCAGCGCCGCAGCGGGAAGAACCAGCGCAGCCCGGTGAGCGTCATCAGGGGAGTGACGAGCAGGCACAAAAACAGGCAGATCTCCGCGCCGGTCCCCAGCGTGTCGTCGACCGACACACTGAAGGTGTTCGCGTTCAGCGTGACGAGCGCGGGCAGCATGAAGAACAGGGGTACTACCCCGAAGGCGCCTATCAGGACAAGTGCGATCGTCTTCCGCTTGATTCGGGAGCCGCCGAACTTGAAGTCCCGCTCCATCCATTCGTCCATGCCGCGCTTAGCCCGCGGCTGCAACTCATCCCCATCCACGCCTCGCTGAGCCGGGCGCCGCTCGGCTGCGCCTTGCTGAGCCGCCCGCTGCTGCGGCCGGTAAACGTCCGCCCACTGGTCTTCTTCGTCCCACGTGCCGACGGCCTCTTGCTCGTCCCACGTGCCGGCGGAATCGGGCTCGTTCCAGGTTTCTACGGCGTCGCGGGGGTGTTGGCCCCGCCCGTAGTTCCTAGTAGTAGCCATCTCGCAGCTTCTCCTTCCAAAGGATTAGCCCTGCTACCCCGTTATTTGCCTATGGCCGTTCAGTTGCTCGTCTTGGCTGTCGCGTCAGAGGTCTTATGGTGCTTCCCCGCCGGGGCTGAGGCGTTGTGCACCGCGGCAGCCTGCCGAGCCAGGAACACCGAGTCAGTGACGTTGCCCGGCGTCTCGCCTGTTCCGCCTTCTCTGAAGGTGAAGAAATCAAATCCGTGCGTCCCGATTTCTACGACCGTGGAGATGCCGGCCAGCGCGAGCGCCGCCGCGATGCCGTAGGTGAAGACGCGCATCGCTCGCGCCTGCCTGCCTGCCGTGGTCGCTGTCTTCGGCCTGGCCGGCCCAGTCGGCCTGGCATCCGGCCTCGTCGGTTTGGTGGCCGGCCGAGGTGACGTCCGCCCAGGTAGACCTGGCTCGGCACCAGGGAGCGCCGGAGCGGTCGTCGGCAGCGCTCGCGTCCTCCTCAGGACACCTGGCTCGGCACCAGGGAGCGCCGGAGCGGTCGCCGGCAGCGCAGGAGCGGCGAGGCCAGCGGTAGCGGACGGGGCGATCCGGCTCAGTTCGCTGAGCATCTCGTCGAGCCGCGCCCGCAGCTCGGCGGCCTGCCGCTCAGCGGCCTCCCGTATGGCGGCTGCCTGGCCCGTCGCATGCTGGGTTATCGTGGCGGCTTCGAGTTCGGCAGCCTCGCGGATCGCGGCGGCATCGTCGTGCGCCTCTTGTGCAATCTGGACGGCACTGCCGTTGGCCAGCGCGCGAAGCTGCCCGGTCCTGGTGAGCGAAACGCCAGGGGAACGCCCATTCTGGTACCGCGCGTTCGCCGGTCCGGGGCCGGGTCCAAATGGGCCGGTCTCACGGCGGTAGTCGGTGGTCTCCTGCCAGCCGGGACCAGCTTGCCGCTGGTAGCCAGTGGCGTCGCGGCGGGGCAGACCGGTATCGCGCTGGAACCCGGTGGCATCGCGGCGCGGCAGCCCGGTATCGCGCTGCAATCCTGCGGCATCGCGGCGTGGCAGGCCCGGCTCACGCTGCAATCCTGTGGCATCGCGGCGTGGCAGGCCCGGCTCACGCTGGAAGCCGGTGGCATCGCGGCGCGGCAGGCCCGGCTCACGCTGCAAGCCGGTGGCATCGCGGCGCGGCAGGCCCGGCTCACGCTGGAACCCTGCGGACTCGCGGCGCGGCAGACCAGACTCGCGCTGGAAGCGGGCGCCATCCGGGTGCATCTGACCGGCCGCAGCACCCGCCGCGGCGGCGGCCACATAGTCACCGGTTCCCGTCGGGATAACGGCGGCATGCCGCCCTGAACCGCGCGTTCGCCGCGGACCATCCGGCGCCTGCGCTGCGGACCCTCGAGGGCCTGCGCCGTCAGCGTCCAGGCCAGGCGGCAGCGGACGCAGCTGGTCGTGAGCCGCCGGCGCGCGCCAACCAACGGCGCCGGCAGGGTCCGGCGCCGCGAGGGCGCGAGGAATCGGCATGGGGCCCGACGGATGGTCCACCGAAAACTCGACCCGCGGTACGGGCGCCGACGGGTGATCGGGATGCATCGCAGGCGGCGGTGCCCAGTCGTGCCAGTCCTGCCATTCCTGCCAGGAGTATTCTTCCGGGCCTTCCGCCCAGCCTGGCCCGGTGGCAAGGCCGCTGTGACCATTCGACGCCGAGTAGCCATTGCCGACAGCCATGGCCCTCGCCTGCGGGGCCAGGGGCGCGGCGCTGGCAACCGGGCCGTACCCGAACGCAGCAGGCCCGTATTCAGTTCTATTCACCGGCGCACCCACTGACACCAGCGACGGCTCGTCAGACCTCCGGTGCTTAGGGACCACGTGCCCTCCGACAGTAAGCGCGCCAAAACCAGGAGTGGTCCCTTGGCGCGATGCTGGAGATCGAGCTAACTCCCTACCCGCCACAAGTTAGAGCCTGCGAACTGCCACCGCACAGAGACGGCAAACTCTCAGGGGACGAGAAACCCTTGGGGGGTCTGACCAACAATGAGTATGCGGTGCCAGCAGTGACGGAAGGTAAGAACTGCTCACGGGGCGCACTGGTGGCCACTCGCGGCGATTGCTGGCTAGGGAGAGCATCCTGTTTGCCCTCACGTCCTGGCAAGTGCGCGCTGGTGCCCAGCGCTCAACCAGGCAGGCATATCACCCACAGCCCACAGTGCCCTGCAGCCACCTGCAGGGCACTGTGGCTGGCGGATGTCAGCAGCGTCCTGGCCGCTGACTCAGCGCGGCGCTGGCTGAAAAGTCACCAGCCGCCCGAACCGCTGGAGCCGCTGCCGCCGGAACCGCTGGAGCCGCTACCGCCGGAAGTCGACGATGCAGCGCTCGCTCCGAGCTCACTACCCGTTGGCGTTATCGCCCACCACATACCACCCGAGGCGTCGAGGCCGTTCCCATTGATCTGGCCTGACGCTGTGTCGCCCGTGTAGGTGTAAAGGGGGTGACCGTCATAGGTGATCTGCGTTTCGCCGTCCGACCGCTTGATCGTCCCGAAGCCGTGCGGCAGCGATGTGCCAGACGCAGCGACTGCCTCGCCTAGGAGCGGCTTCCAGTAGGTGGCGCACGAGCCGTTGCAGTTCGACTGGGTCGTTGTGTCGTTGGCGAACCAGTACAAGGTGAGCCCACTAGGAGTAACGAGCACAGTTCCCTTGCTCGTACTCATCGTCTTGATCGCAACCGAGGCGATGGCCGCCGCCGGATTGCTCGTTGATGATGAACTGGGCGGGGTGCTGCTGCTCCCGCAGGCCGCGAGAACGACGGCTGCGGCTGCGATGCCGGGGACCACCCACCATCGGTTGGGCATGGCATTGTCTCCTTCATATGACCTTGACGTCGTCATTCCGTTACTGGGCCGCACCCGGAAGCAGACTAGGGCCGCTCAGCGCGGCTCGCGCAAGGACCAATAACCCTCGGGGGACGGCAAACCCCCGGGGGGATCCACGGCTCACTCGGCACGCCGAGTGCTAGCGCAGCCGTTCGCGCCGAGGCCGGGTCACGCCGGTCCAGGAGCTGGCACAACGCGGTTTGACCAGCGGGAACTCACCCAGGCACTGGCCAGGCTGTGCCCGCAAGCTTGGCGAGGCTATGGGGGTTCACACGTCCCCTAAGGGGTATCCGTCGGTGTTCGGAAATGACGGGCGGCCCCTAACTTTGCCCGCGGTGAAGTAAGTTCTCGATCGTCCCCGAGGATCACAGGCGCACACGCCGAGAAGGGCGCATACGCCCGAAGAGGAGAGTCTCAAGGTGACCTACATCGTCACGGAGGGCTGCATCGACCTGCTGGATAAGACCTGCGTCGGTGAGTGCCCGGTCGACTGCATCTACGAGGGCGAGCGCATGATGTACATCCAGCCCGACGAGTGCGTTGACTGCGGGGCTTGCGTGCCAGTCTGCCCGGTCGAGGCGATCTACTACGAACGCGACGTCCCTCGCGAGTTGCAGCCCTACTTCAGGGCTAACGTCGAGTTCTTCACCTACCTCGGCTCACCGGGCGGCGCCTCGAGCATCGGCAAGATCCACTCTGATCACCCGATCGTGGCACAGCACCCGCTTCAGCGATACTGACGCATCCAGCCGCGCCGACACTTGCGGCGCACCCAACGCGGCTGCCAGAATGCGCGCGGCCAGCGCCGCGACGTCGAAGGGCCACACTGCGCGCATGAATCGAGTCGGCCGTGGTCAGCTGGTGACGCGGCGCGAGGTTACGTCGGCCGCGGACGCTGCGTCCCTCAGTAACCGCGGACAGCTCGCTGCCTGGTACGCGGCGTTCGCCGGCTTCGCAGGGCTGGTCTTCGCCATGTCCGGCGAGCCGCTGCAGTGGATCTGGGCAGTCTGGGCCGGTGGCGCATACGCGCTGGCCGCGCTCACCGCCGCGGCGTGGCAGTCGCGAGGCCGCGAGGCCGCGCCGCTCATAGCCCTGGCCGGTGCGGTTGCGGCGCCACTGGGTTGGCAAGTGACGCTCGGCCATACCATGTCCAAGTCCGGCGAGGACTCACTGACGGTCGTAGCGCGCTCCGCGGTTCAGCTCCTGCAGCACGGCACCCCCTACCTGCCCGCAGATCAGATCTCGCGCGTCCTGCAGTACAACCCGTACGAGCCTGCGATGGCCGTCTTCGGCTTGCCTGCGGCCGTCGGCCTCCACGGCGTCGCTGGCGATCCCAGGCTCTGGATGGGCATCACCACCGCAGCGGTCCTCGCGGCTGCGTTCCGGCTCGCAAAGCCAGGCAGCGCGATGCGCTGCACTGTGTTCGCCGTCGGCTCGCCGGTCTTCGCCCTGCCACTGACGCAAGGGCTCACCGACCCGCCGGTGCTGGCACTGCTATGCCTGGCGCTCGCGTGCACCGGTGCGCCGCACCGGCGGCGAGGACGGCTGGCGGCGGCTATCGCGCTTGGCGCGGCATGCGCCATCAAGGCCACCGCCTGGCCCGCCATGCCGGTCCTTGCCGCGACGCTTGCGGTCAGGGACGGCGCGCGGGCAGCGACCAGGTTCGTGGTTGCAGCCGGGATCACCACGACGGCGCTCGTCGCGGCGACAGCGCCAGCCTCGCTGACGGCGCCCGCAGCGCTGTTCCAGAACACGGTGCTGTTCCCGCTTGGCATGGCCAGGTACCAGACAAGTGCGGACAGCCCGCTGCCCGGGCACCTGCTCGCCGCCACCGGACTTGCGGGTCGGTGGGCTGCAGTCGGCCTTCTGTGCGTTGTAGGGCTCGGGATGGCCGCATCACTGGTCGTCTGGCCACCAACCGACGTCAGGGCGGCAGCGTGGCGGCTCGCTATCACTCTCGCCATGTTGTTCACGTTGGCTCCCGCGAGTCGGTGGGGATATTTTGTCTATCCCGCGGCGCTCCTGGGTTTCGTGAGCATCACGAGCAGCGGGAGCGGCCCGTCGAGAGCGGTCCTGCGTCATCGGATACAAATCACGCCCGTAGACCTGCTCGCCAGTACCGAACCCAGCACGTCACCCCGAGCTCACCTGCAGCCGCCACTCGGCGTTGACACCCAGACAGCCCCGGTCGCGCCCGTCACCGCGGAAACTTGGCGCCGGGTCGGCCGCGTCCCCCAAGGGTTATCCGTCGGTGTCCGGAAATGACCGCCGGGCTTAGCTTTGTGGGCGGCGAAGTGAACGCCGAGGTTCATGACCGAGATGGAGTGAACCGCTGCGAGTACCGAC
>JASHSZ010000137.1 GCA_030040815.1 Streptosporangiaceae bacterium | reverse complement strand
CTCAACCTTGGCATCCTGGCACATGTAGACGCCGGTAAGACCACGCTGACAGAGCGGCTGCTGTACGCCGCGCATGTCATTGGCGAGCTCGGCAGCGTCGACGCCGGGACGACGCAGACCGACTCGCTTGCGCTGGAGCGTCAGCGCGGCATCACGATCAAGTCGGCCGTCGCTGCGTTCGGGATCGGGGACGTCGCGGTCAACCTGATCGACACGCCCGGCCACCCCGACTTCATCGCCGAGGTCGAGCGCGTGCTCGGCGTGCTGGACGGCGCCGTGCTCGTCATCTCCGCCGTCGAGGGCGTCCAGCCGCAGACGACAATCCTGATGCGATCCCTGCAGCGGCTGGGCATCCCGGCGCTGCTGTTCGTGAACAAGATCGACCGGCCTGGCGCCGACCCAGAGCGCGTGCTGCGGGAGATCCGCGCGCGCCTGCGACTGGCCGTCATTGCGATGGGCTCGGTGCACGGCGCCGGGACGCATCACGCCAGCGTCAGGCCCGCGGGCCCGGGCGATGACGACTTCCGGCTCAGGCTGACTGAGCTGCTGGCCGACCGGGACGACGGCTTGCTTTCCGCGTTCGTGACCGATCAGCACGGCATTCCTTACGGTTCACTCCGGGCTGAGCTTGCGGTGCAGACGCGACGGGCACTCGTGCACCCGGTTTTCTACGGCTCGGCCATGACCGGAGCGGGCGTCGCCGGTCTCACCAGCGGGATCACCGAGTTGCTGCCGGCCGCCGGCGGCGATCCCGGCGGATCGGCAGCAGGCAGCGTGTTCAAGATTGAGCGTGGCGGCAGCGGGGAGAAGATCGCCTACATTCGCCTGTTCTCGGGGACGGTGCGGGTGCGGGAGCGGCTTCGGTTCGGCGCGAACCTGCAGGACAAAGTCACCGCGCTGGCGGTCTTTGACCGCGGACCGGCAACCCCGCGCGCATGCGTGGAAGCTGGCCAGATCGGCAAGCTCTGGGGCCTGAGCCAGGTCCAGATCGGTGACAGCATCGGCTGCTCAGCGCCGAACGGCACCGCCCGCCAGTTTCCGCCGCCGACGCTGGAGTCCGTCGTGGTCGCGTGCGATCCCGCCGACGCTGGCAGGCTGCGCGCAGCTCTGGGCCAGCTCGCCGAGCAGGATCCGCTGATCAGCCTCCGCCAGGACGACGAACGGCGGGAGATCTCGGTGTCGCTCTACGGGGAGGTCCAGAAGGAAGTCATCCAGGCAACGCTGGCCGACGACTACGGCATAGAGGTGACGTTCCGCGAGACCACAACGATCTACATCGAACGGCCGGCCGGAACCGGCAGCGCGCTCGAGACACTGCAGTCAGACGATCACCCTTACTCGGCCACGATCGGGCTGACGGTAGCGCCCGCGGCCGCCGGATCGGGCATTGGCTTCCGCCTGGATATCGATCCGCGCACCATCCCGCTGTACATCTACAAGGATGCGCGCAGCTTTGCGCAGGCCATGACCGCGTACGTCGAGCAGGCGCTGCGCGCTGGCCGCTACGGCTGGCAGGTCACTGACTGCCTGGTGACCATGACTGACTGCGATTACTACGTGGGCGACGGCCCGGCGAAGCAGGTGCTCGCTACGCCGCGGACCACCAGCGCCGACTTCCGCAAGCTGACTCCGATGGTGTTGTCGCAGGCTCTCGAGCGCGCGGGCACCGTCGTCTGCGAACCCATGGCCCAGGTCCGCGTGGAGATCCCGGCCAACCGGCTCCGCTCCGTGCTATCAGCGCTAGCCCGTCTCGGCGCCGCGGTCCGCGCCGGGGCGCCGGTCCGCGACCTAGCGGTAGTCGAGGCAGTCCTGCCGTCGGCCGCGGTGCACGCCCTCCACCGGCAACTACCGGGTCTGACCGGCGGCGAGGGCGTGCTCGAGTCGAGCTTCGGCGGCTACCAGCCCGTCCGCGGCACGTCTCCGGCTCGTCTGCAGCCTTGATCACTCATGGCGGCTGCGGCAGCCTGGCTCGTCACAGACTGGGCGCTAGCTCCGCCGCGGGTTCGAAGTCGGACGCGCCGAACGCGCGGAACACCGGCTGGCTGAGCGCGCCGAGAACTGCTGCGGCCAGGCCGACCCCGGCGATGATGAAGAACGGCGGCGGCCCGAGGACGTGGACGAGCACGCCGGTCAGCGCCGTGCTAACCGGGAACGAACCGATCGCGCACACCATGATCAGGCTCATCACCCGGCCGAGCAGCTCGCTAGGTGCCCACTGCTGGGCGAGCGTGATCATAACGGTGTTGCCGAAACCCATGCCGACACCGAGCAGCAGGGCCGCCCCCGCGGCGCCGGGCAGCCCGCCGAGGAACGGCATCGCCGTGATGCCGGCGGCGCAGATCAGGAACGCGAGATCCGCGGTAACGGCCGGCCTGCGCAGCCGGGTGGCTCGCACCGAGCCCAGCGTCCCTGCCACCGTCCCGACGCCGATGCACGCGAGCAGTGACCCATAACCGCCGGCGCCCCATCGCGCGTGCGCGAGCGCCGGCATTGCCACCTCGAACGTCCCGGCCAGCCCCAAGTTCGCTACCAGGACGATCAACATGAGCAGCTTGAGCACACGTTCCCGCCGGACAAACTGCCAGAGACCGGGGGCTGCTTCCATCCCCTGGGCCGGCCGGGTGGCGCCCTCTTTCGCAGCGCTCTCGGCGGCCTCAGCCGGAGCCGTCGCGGCCCGGTTCAGCCGGAGGAGAGCCAGCGTCACGGCCGAGACCGCGAAGCTTGCCGCGTCGACCGCGAACGCTGGCACCGAGCCTGCTGCTGCCACCATCACACCGCCAAGCACCGGACCGAGCACCGAGCCTGCCTGCAGCGCGGCCATGTTGATCGCGTTGCCCGCGGCGAGGCGGTCCGGCACCAGCAGTGACGGCATGATCGAGTTGGCGGCCGGCAAGAACAGTCCCTCGCCCGCGCCCAGACCGACCGCGATCGGCCCGAGCACGGCGATCGCAGTCACGTGTCGGGCGGCCACTAGCATGAGCAACCCCGCCAGGATCGCGCGGGCGGTGTCGGCGATGAGCATGATCCTGCGTGGCCCGAGCCGGTCGGCGAGCACGCCCCCCGCGGGCAGCGCGACCACGCGGGGGACGCCGTAGCAGGCCAGCACGGTGCCGAGCAGGGTCGGGCCGCCGTGACCAGACAGCACGAGCCAGGGCAGTGCGACCGCGTAGCAGTAGTCACCGACCGTCGACGTGACCTGCCCGCCGGTGAGCAGCCGGAAGTTGCCGTCGGCGAGCGGGCCGCTGCTGACTGCAGCGCGCAGGCGGCCTGACCACCTCATCGTGAACCCTTCGCGTCGCTCGGGTCGAACCAGGGAACGAGGTCGAGCACCACGAGCACCCGCCGCGTATCAGCGGGTCGGTCGGCCGGGTCAAGCCGGCGGTAGCGATCAGTCAGGTCCCCCACATCGCGACGAAGCTGCTCGAGCTCGGCCGGGGTTACGTGCAGCACGTCCTGCAGCCAGCCACCAGCCTCGCGCCACTCCCGCGGAAATGCCGCCTCTCGCTCCTCGTAGTCCGCGCGGATCTGGTCACTGCGGGAACGGGCGGCCTGCAGCAGCAGCCGGGCTGCTGGCCTCGCGGCGCGAGGCTGGTCGGGCACGCTCGCCACGTCAAACGAAACGGCCCTGGCACGCCACGGCCGGTGGCGACCGTCGGCTGCGCTCTCCCGGTCCTCCTCGACAAACCCGTATTTGGCGAGCGCACGCAGGTGGTAGCTGCACGCAGACGGAGACAGTCGGGCGACCTCAGCGCACTCGGTAGCCGTAGCCGGGCCTTCCAGCCCGAGGTGCTCCATGATTGCCAGCCGGGCCGGGTGGGCAAGCGCGCGCATCGCGCGTGGATCGGTGATCTTCGCCGGATTGCCGGGAGTGCCCGGCGCAGCGCGACCCTCGTCAGTCGGCGGGGCTGCGGTTTGAGACGCGGACGAGTTTCCCACAGCGGGTTGGTCTCCTTGTGAAGCAGATGCTTCGAAAGCATAGTTTCATAATTTGGCGCACGGCAAGCCGAACGGCGGACACGGACAAACTCCCCGCCTGGCAGCGCCGCTCAGGCTGATCGCCGCTGAGCACGAGTCCCGCTCCGCCGGGACCAGGGTCGGCTATACCAGAGGCCTCGGCTAGGTCTTCTTTTCGCAACTCGACGGGCTTGCTGTCACATAATCTGCGCAGCTCGTCCGGTGCACCGAGATTGGCTTTCCCTAGGCACATGCCGGGCGCAGTGCCAGGGTCAGTCGCGACCGAGATACAAGCCATTCTGAGTGGATTGAGGAAAGCTTCACAGCGACCTGGCACCACTTTACGTTCGACACAGCAGGACAGCGTGATCTTCGCCCTCCTGCAGGTGCCTATCGATTGCCCAGCCCGTGCCATCGACAAGGGCGGTCATTCGCTCGGCGGGGATGTTGTACTGCGACCACCAGGGTGTGATGAGGTGCTTGTAGCGGATGCGCAGGTCGACCTGGGGCGCGCCGGTGGGATTGACCGAGTCACCTACCAAGACAGCTCCGGGCGCGGCGAGTTCTGCGAGTCGCGTCAGTAGCTCGCGGCTGCCTTCCCATGAGCCGCCCAGGCCGAGGTTGCCGCACAAGAGCAGGACAGCGGCCCAGCATCTATCCCGTGGCGGGTCGTTCGCGTCGCCCAGGCGAACGTCAGCTACGCCTCGCCGGCGGCAGACCTCCACTGCGCCGGGCGAGGCGTCGACGGCAGTGACCGGGAGCCCTCGCTGCTGGAAGTACAGCGCCGCCCGCCCAGCGCCGGTTCCCAGGTCCAGCACCGGCCCGCTGCTGACCAGGGGGAGGATTTCTCGCTCCCACCAGTCCCACGAATCAAAGCTCCGGAAGAACCATTCTGGAGGCAGGGCTGGACCGCTGGAACCGCCTTTCACCTCGAGAAAGAGTCCAGGCACGTGCCTGCCTTCGAGATAGTCGAGCAGAGCGACACCGAAGGCGTCCTGGGCTGGGTCGATCACTGTCGCATTATGCGTTCCATCGCTGGCATTGAGCTACCGCAATTCAGCGGTGGTGATTAGCTCTTTCAAGGCCAGAATTCGCGTGCGTGCGCGGCCGTGACCGTGCCAGCATCAAGCCATGCTGACGTTGAGGGCGGTGGAAGCACGGGACCTCCCGGTTGTCTGAGCGCTGTCGGTACTCCCGAACGCCGGTCACACTGCGGAGCCGGCGGCAGGCAGGCAGGCACCTGATCATTCGCCGGAAACCCTCGACCCGCGAGAGGAACTGACGCATGCCTGTCCAACCCGACCTAACCGGGCACGTAGCTGTTGTGTCCGGTGCCAATCACGGCATCGGCGCAGCCACGGCGCGCCTGCTCGCTCGCCACGGCGCCGCCGTGCTCATCACCTACCTGAGGACTGAAGCCTCAAGCCAGTATCCGGACGCCTATCGAGAGCGCCGAGGCCGCAGTGGCCACGACGTGGCCGCCGGCATCATCGGGGAAGGCGGACAGGCCCGGGCCGTTGAGGCTGACCTGCTCGATCACTCCGTTATACCGCGCTTGTTTGCCGAGGCTGAGCAGGCCTTTGGGCCCGTCGACATTCTGATCAACAACGCCACTGGCCACTGCGCCAACGACTCGTTCGCTGCTCGCCGCGCCCCGGGCAAGAAGTCACCGGACACACTCACTGCCGAGACCTTCGACAAAACCTTCGGCGTCGATGCCCGCGCAGGCGCGTTAATGATCGCCGAGTTCGCCCGGCGTCATATCGAGCGCCAGGCCAGCTGGGGACGCATCATCGGCCTGACCTCAGGCGGACCCATGGGGTTTCCGGGAGAGCTCAGCTACGGAGCCGCCAAGGCTGCCCTGGAAAACTACACAATGGCGGCCTCCGTTGAGCTGGGACGCCTCGGGGTCGCTGCCAACATGGTCTATCCGCCGGTCACGGACACGGGCTGGGTGACCGATGAAGTCCGGGAGTTCGTAAGCCACAGCGATGACCACATCCATGTCGCTCGCCCGGAGGACGTAGCCGGAGTGATTCTGCTGCTCTGCTCTCCCCAGGCTTCGATGATCACGGGGAACATCGTCCGGATGCGCTAGGCGAACAGGCGCGCCCTCGCGCAGCGCAGCGACTCACCGGGGGGAGACGTCCGGTATCAGCCAGGTTCAACGCTCGGAGCGGTTGCCGGAACCGGCACCGCGGGCAGCGGTATGGGGCCAGACTCGCAGAGGAACGTCGCGTACGGGCGCGGACGGTGGTGCGGAGGCCGCGGCTGCCTGATGCAGTGCGATTCGATCCACTGCACCCGCGGGTCGTGACCGGACGGCGACACCGGCAGCACGAATGCCCGCACGTAGCCGCGTCTGATGTCGGCCTGGAGCGTGGCCAGCGTCGGGGCCGGCACGTTGCCGAGGTATCCGCCGATCGGCAGCACCTCCCTGCCGCTGTACAGGATGTAGTTCTGCGCGAGCCCTGAGGTATCGGCGGCGAACAGAGCGTCACCGGGTGGCGTCTCGAGCTCAAGCCGCTGGACTGCCATGGTCAGCGCCGGCGCGGCGGCGGCCAGAGCGTGGCTGACATGCACGGCATGCGACGACTCGAACGGGGTGTCAAACGGGCCGAGCTCGCTGATGACACAGCTCACCGACGCTGCCGCGGGCAGCAAGAGCATCGCCGCGCAGGCGCAGCCGACCGCGGTGAGCTGCCCGCTCTTGCCCAGGGCAGGCAGCATCAGCTGACCGGCGGCGATCCCCGCCACGGTCAGCGCCATTACGGTGAGCACCGCCGGGCCGGATGCAGTCCCGGCCATCAGGTAGGCGCCGTAGCCAGCGCAGCCGAGAACCGTCGCCGCCACGATCAGGCGCACCCTTGCCGACCACGGACGTGGTCCGCACGCGGCAACGCCGATGCCGCACAGCGCGCCGACGGCGGGCACGAGCGCCGCGACGTAGTACGAGTTCAGATACGTGCCAACGCTGAAGAAGACCGCAAGGACCAGCCACCAGCCGCCCCACAGCACGACGGCGGCGCGCAGCGGGTCGCGTCTGCCCTGGTGGCGTCGCGAGATGAGCACGGCCACTGCGGCGACGACGGCAGCCAGCAGCAGCCAGCTGCTGTCGGCCGCGAACGGGCCAGCCAGCAACCGGTGCCAGCTTGCCTTGATGCCACGGGTCTCGGCATTGAACAGCTGCCCGTGCTCCACCGCCGCGACGATGATCGGCGATGGCGGCCCGGCGACGTTGGCCCAGTTCCCGGTGAGCCGACCAAGGCCGTTGTAATAGAAGACCTGCGTGTACACCGAGTCGTTCGCGGTGCCGTCCACGTAGGGCCGGTCATGGGACGGGACGAGCGAGACGGCGGTCATCCAGCATAGGGAGACCACGACCGTGACCAGCCCCGCCAGCGCGACGTGCGCGTACCGGGTGCGCAGCCGCGCTGCGGGCGCTGCGAGCAGGTAGGCGGCGGCCAGCGCGGGCAAGACAAGCCAGGCCTCGATCATCTTGGCCTGGAATGCCAGGCCGACCCAGACACCCGCGAGCACCAATTGCCGCAGCGAGCCGCTGAGCAGCGCGGCGGTCGTGGCGTCGGCGGCGAGCACGAGCAGCAGGATCAGCAGCGAGTCCGACACGTTGCCCCGGCCCAGCAGCACGGTGATCGGCGTGACGGCGAGCACGACCGCGGCCGTCAGGCCGGCCGCCGGCCCGGCCATCCGACGCACCGCCCGGTACAGCACCAGGATGGTGAGCACGCCCTCCACGACTTGTGGCAGGACCAGAGCCCAGATGTGAAAGCCGAAGGCCCGCAGCGACAGGGCCTGCACCCAGAGCGCGCCTGGCAGCTTGTCGACGGTGACGGTACCGGCCGGATCGAACGCGCCGAAGATGAAGTCGTGCCAGCTCTCGGACATGCTGCGGGCAGCGGCACCGTAGAACGACTCGACGCTGGCGCCTGCCATTCCCCAGCCGTACGCGACGGCAGCGAGGGCGGCGACGGCGAGCAGCGCAGGCCGGACCCAGGTGGGCTGATCCGCCGGCGAACGCCACGGCGTCATGAGGCGGCGCCAGCGAGGCTCTCCTGACGCAGGCGCCAGCGCTGACTCCGCAACCATGGCACTCCAACTCGCCGGCCGAGTATGACCCAAATAGTCTGTCTTATCCGCCCGCGCAGAGCGCTGTTCGGCGCGTGTATGCGCCATAATATCTTGTTTTCCAGCATATATCTGCACGGCCGAAAGATTGTCATCAAGCGCGTTGGCGCTGCCCGGTCCGGCAGTCGGACTGGTGTGTGCAAGATCGCATGACCGTATGGCCGTACGGTGCGGTTGTTTGCGACATCGATGACTGGTTCGACAGTGGCCGTCGGGCGGGGAGGTCGAACGAGCCCATGGGTCCCGGTGGCTAGCCCTACGCTGGGCCGATGGTCATCGTGCGGCTGGCCACAGCTGAGGACGTACCAGCGCTTCGCGTGATCGCGACAGCGGCCTATGAAGGCTATGTGCCCCGGATTGGCCGGACTCCGGCCCCCATGACGGCCGACTACGCACAGGCCGTACGGAGCGGTCACGCGTGGGTTGCCGCAGACCATCAGGTCGTGGGCTTTGTCATACTCATCCCTCAGCCGGGCTATCTGCTACTCGAGAACGTCGCGGTGCTGCCCGCTGCCCAGGGCCGCGGTATCGGGGCGCGACTCCTGGCGCTAGCTGAGGATGAAGCTCACCGCCTTGGCCTCGGCGAGATTCAGCTGTACACGAATGAGGCGATGACTGAGAACATCGCCTACTACCAGCGGCACGGGTATGCCGAGACCGGCCGTGCCGAGCAGGACGGCTTTCGCCGGGTGTTCTTTCGAAAGCGCCGTACCGGCTGATCCGGGAAGCAAGGAATCGGAAGGCTCTGGTCCGCAGGTCCGCCGTGGTCGCGTGGCTGCACTTTTCAGGCCTGCCGGATACTAGCGAGCAATAACGGGCTTGCAGTTCGGTACGGCGCCAGTACTCGCCGGTTACGACTTCCCCGCGCAGTCACGATCCGCAAGAGCGGGACGTGACGAGGTCGGCGGTGCCTGAGTTGGGCCACGATTCTGGCTCTGGGCGAGCCGGTAGGTCGCTGACCTGTGATTTCTGGAGAGAATTACCTGACTTCACTGTCCGATAAAGATAGGGAACGCCATGGAAGTTCTGCTGACGTCTTCTGGCATCGCGAACACGAGCATCCGCGACGCGCTTGTCGGCCTGCTGGGCAAGCCGATTGAGGAGTCCAGCGCCCTCGTCATCCCGACCGCGATATACCCCTTCCCCGGCGGTGCTGGCCACGCATGGGAGGCAATCTGCGGACGGAGTAAGAGCCCCTTCGCCGGGCTGGGCTGGAAGTCCCTGGGAGTGCTGGAGCTCTCCGTGCTGCCCAGCATCGACGAAGAATGCTGGGTCCCGGCGGTCCAGGAAACCGACGCCCTGCTGGTCTGGGGCGGGGACCCAGTGTTCTTGTCGTACTGGATACGGCAGTCCGGGCTTGCAAACATCCTGCCATCGCTGCCTGACAAGACGGTCTACCTGGGGGTGAGCGCCGGGAGCATCGCGGCAGCCGCCACCTTCGCCGAGACTTACCGTGAACCGCGCCGCGGCAGCGGCGAAGCGCTCTCGACGGAAGACGTCGTGTTCGATACACCCGATGGCCAGCTCCGCATGATCTTGGTCAAGGCTCACGGGGTCGGACTGGTGGACTTTGCGATCATTCCGCACGTGGACAGCGCGGATCATCAGGACATGGCCATCGCAGAACAGTGGGCCGCGAGGATACCGGCGCCGACGTATGCGATCGACGACCAGACCGCCATCAAGGTGACCGGCGGCAACGTCGAAGTCGTCTCCGAGGGGCACTGGAGGCTGTTTACCCCCTAGTACCGCGAGGGTCCGCGGATTGGCTCGCGATCTTCGGACCTGCACGAAGAGCCTGTTACCAGACAGTTCACCGCGGGCGCTACCCATCAGTCTGGCCGTCAGGCCCGAACCTCAGGGCCGCCGCCGCGAACGTCAGAGCCATCGCAAAGCCTGATCAAGCAACCGGGAACCGCGCCTGCCATCTAGACCCGAATCCGGACGCCACCTGGCCCAACTCGGGTTGAAACGAGCACCAGCACCGGCCGGAGTGCACACTAAGTTGGCCCAAGCCAGCTTCAGGCCTGCCGGATGCGATCGAGCAAAGCAGGAATCCAGTGATCGCCGTAACGGGCTTGCAGTTCGGTACGGCGCCAGTCCTCGCCGGTTACGACTCCACGGCACAGTGACGATCCGCAGAAGTCCGCTGCCGCGCGCAGAGGGCAACCGACACATCGACCACATCGGCGTGGCCCGACCTGCCGCACAGCAAGCCGACAGCGCGAGCAACCGGGTCGTCCAGGACGACGACCTTCGTGCGCTCATCGCTGAGCCGCGCGGCGATCCGCGTGTGCCGTGGTCCGCCGTGCCACGCCTGCGCAACGGCACCTGCGCGCACCGCGACCCTGCCAGTCCGCCGGTCGATCTCCTCCAGCAACGCCTGCATCCGCCGGCTGTGGCGCTCGATCGCGATCAGGGCACCGGCATCAAAGGTATGGCGCTGGTCACTCGACTCCCAGGGCCCGGCGAGCCCACGCGTAGTCTTCCTCGCTCGGCTGCCCGTCCTCGGCCCGCATGTCGGCCACCAGGCGGGTGATCGACCTGGTCCGCGCAGACTGCGCCATGGCATCGGCGATATAAGCAGAGACCGAGGCCGCCCGGCCCTCGCGTACCGCCTGGCGTGCTTGCTCGGCCAGTTCGTCGGGCGGGCTCACAGCCAGCTTCGTGGTCATACCAGTTGGCTACCACAGTCATGCTCAGGTCGTACCAGGACATGGATCTCCGATGCACGAGCTGCGCGAGATCGCCTACGCGCGTGCAATTGCGCTGCTGGAGGCTCAGGACGACCCATCGCGTCCAACGTCCCCGGCACGGGGCACGATCGTCTTGATGACTCTGGCCGGCACGCCCCCCACGATGGTGTGGTCGGGCACGTCCTTGGTCACCACCGAGTTGGCGGCCACGATGCAGCGATCCCCGATGTTGACGCCCGCCATCACGGCGACCTTGTACCCAAGGAGGGTGTTGGACCCGACGTGAACCGGGGCGGGGATCCGCCCGCCATGCGGGAGGGGCACCGAGAAGTCGTCGTAGGCGTGGCTGTGGGTCTCGATGACCACGCCGGCCGCGATCATCGTGTGATCGCCAATGGTGAGCGCCGCCCGATCGTCCAGCATCACGTCCCGGTTCAGGAACACGCCGTCGCCCAGCTCGATGTTGCGGCCGGAGTTGAACAGGACGTTGTGGTGAATGACTACATCCTCGCCGCACCTGTTGAAGACGCGCTTGGCCAGGATGCGGCGGAGCTTGATGGCGAAGTCCTGCAGCATGGCGGCCGGGGTCCGGTCGAACATCCGCCAGAACATGACGTAGTACAGGTCGGACTCCAGTGCCATCTCGCGGTCCCGCCCCCGGAATGGGTCGGTCGGCAGCTCGAACCGGCCGGTATTCAAGAAGTCGTCGGCCAGCTTCGAGACGGCGCCGAAGAACTGAGACCCCCGGTCGGGCAGGCGGTCGGTCCTGACCAGCTCATCGAACTCCGCGAGGAGTTCCATTTCCGCGTTCCAGCTCATGCGTCTCCTCACCCCGTCCCGTCACGCACTGAGGGGCCCACCAATGGCCACGCCTTGGCGTGAGCCCGTCGGAGCTCCCAGGTCTTCCTCGCGATCGTCGAGGCATACTGGCTGATGACCCACACTCGGCCCGGCAGGCGGCCGAATCGGGTGCCCATCTTGGAGCAGCCAGGAGGGTAGTCTCCGCGCACGGGCACCTCCACGACGCTCAGGCCGTGGATGGCCGCCTCGAACAGCGTCTCCAGCTCGCTCTGATAGTGGTCCCGCTGCAACCGGATGGCCTGGAGCGCCTCGAAGGAGAAGCACCGGTAGCCACAGCACGGATCGGTGTAGGTGCGGCCGAGGGTGGCCCGCAGCACTGCGACGAGGGCCTTTCGCACCAGGTAGCGGTTGAGCGGTGCGGGCCCACGGGAGGGATCTGACAGGAACCGGCTGCCGGTCGCCAGCGCGCACTCCTCGGCCATCACGGGCTGGATCAGCAGGACCAGGTCGGCTGGGTCGTGCTGGCCGTCGCCGTCCATCGTGACCAGTAGGGACGGATCCAGCTCCATCGCCCGGGCGAAGCCTGCCCGGAGGGCGGCCCCCTTGCCCCCGTGCCTTGGAAGGTGGACGAGGACGGCGCCGTGATCGAGCGCGACCGCCTCCGTCCCGTCGGTAGAGCCGTCGCTCACCACGATGACATGAACCGGCACACCGGAGATGCATACCGGGATGCGCGGGAGAAGGCCCCGGAGCTTATCCGCCTCATTGAAGGCTGGGACGACTACCGCGATCACGCTCGCACCTCCCTCACAGCACGGCACGAGCGGCGCTTCGCGCAATCCTAGCCCCGATCGATCCAGTCCCTGGCACCGTAGCACCACGGTGTCACTGTCGATCAGGCGAACGAGGCACTGGCCGATCCTGATGCGCTGGTCTTCGACCCGGACTACGCCAGCCAGTCCGGGCGCAGCTGCGCACGATCGGCTGGTCGAGCAGCGTTGGCGGTTATTGACTGTCATTACCGTCACCGAGGACGACGCGCCCTACGGCGTCAATGGCTGGCCAGCCGATGACATCGATGCCCGCCACGCTAAGACGCCGACCCAGCCGAGCAGCGAGGAGAGGGCCATGAGACGTAACGAGGATGCTGAGCTTCGGCGGCTGCTCGATGAGGAGGCCGAGCAATGCCGACGGTTTTTACAGACCGTTCTGCCTATCCATCGGGATGGCTGCTGACGTAAGAAAACTTCGAAATCATTGAGGCGAATCGGCGGTCCTGTCCGCCATACGTCCGTGCGCTCCAGTTGCGACGAGGCCGCGCCCGCGGACGGGCACGGACGGCATCTGTATGAGAGGCTGACCTGCCGCCGATCTTTTGGCGGTTCCATCTGGCGCAGTTCCTTGACCTGCTGCCGCCTCCTGGCCGGCATCAGCAAACACAGCTGCACGCCGCTGCGGGACCGTGAGGCCACCTGGTGATCGCGTTCATGTGCCTGCATGACTTCGACGACATGAGGGCCGCAGTCGCGGAAGCTGCCCGGGTGCTGGCACCGGGCGGTCCCCTCGCTGCCGCCTTGCGGCACCCGGTCGTGACCGCGAAGCTGACCGGGACGGACGCAGCCGAGCGCCCTTCTTCACGGCAGATACCGTGAAGAAGGGCGGGCTGGCCATGACGTACGAGGGACTTCACCGGCCGCTGACGGCATACACGGCGGCGCTGGCCTCAGAGCTCGCGCCGCGGCGGCTGCAGCCCGCCGCGGTTGAGCCGTTCGAACGCTCGCCGGTTGCGCCGGTAGAGCCCGACGAACT
>JASHSZ010000018.1 GCA_030040815.1 Streptosporangiaceae bacterium | reverse complement strand
CCCGCAGCACCTGCTGCTCGCGGTGGCTGGCGCGCGCAACGCCGGGATCTCCATGGTGGTCCGGCTGTTCGGCGGCTGGTCCGGTACCGCGGTGCCGGTGATCCGGCCCTAGCTAACGAAGAGGAGAGCTGATGACTGACATGGTGCGGGCCGCGGTCCAGGTCGCGCCGGGGCAGATAGAGTTGCGCGAGTTCCCGCGACCGAAGACCGGCGCGGACGACGGGCTGCTCCGGGTGGAGGCGAACGGCATCTGCGGCAGCGATGTCGAGACGTACCGCGGCCACCTGGGCGGGCCCAGGCCGGCCTTCATTCCCGGCCACGAGCCGCTCGGGATCATCGAGGAAATCGGCGACCGGGCGGCCGAGCGCTGGGGGGTCCAGCCGGGCGACCGGGTGGCGGTCGAGGTCATCGTGCCGTGCCGGGCCTGCCAGGACTGCCTGACCGGCCGTTATCAGTTCTGCCGCAACCGAAAGTACGGGCACGGCGTGACCAGCATCGACACCGAGCCGGCGCTGTGGGGCGGGCTGGCCGAGTACATGTACATCTCGCCGACATCGGTGCTGCACACAATGGACAGGACGCTGCCAACCGAGCTTGCCGCGATGTACAACTCGATGGGCGCGGGCGTGCGGTGGGCTTGCCATCTCGGCGGTGTCAGCCTCGGCGACACCGTGCTGGTGCTCGGCGCGGGCCAGCGCGGCATCGCCGCCGTCGTCGCGGCCAGGGCGGCCGGGGCCGGCACGATTATCATCACCGGGCTGGAAGCCGACGCGCACAAGCTCGCCGTCGCCCGCGACTTCGGTGCCGACCACACCGTGGTGGTGGATGGCGATGCGGGCGAGAACATCGTGTCGCGGGTCGAGGAGATCACCGGCGGCGCGATGGCCGACGTCGTGCTTGAGCTGACTCCGCTGGCCGCCGGGCCGGTCTCGGACGCGCTGCTGACCGCCAAGCGTGGCGGCACGGTCGTGCTCGCCGGGCTCAAGGGCAACCGGGAGATTCCGCTCCGGACCGACCTCATCATCAACCGCGCGCTCACGGTCCGCGGCGCATTTGGCGTGGACTACAAGGGTATGGCCGACGCGATCGCGCTGATCGAGTCCCGGCGGTTCCCGCTGGAGCGGATGCACACTCATACCTTCGGGCTGTCCGACGCGGCGCTGGCCATCGAGACCCTCGGCGGCGACGTGCCGGGTGAGCACGCGATCCACGTCTCGGTCCACCCCGCCCCCTAGTCCTTCCCGCCCGCCTGCCCTCCGGAGGCCCCTGTGCTCGTCGACGCCCACGCCCACCTGCTCCCGCGTGACTACCCGCCGGACGCTCCGGCGTGCTTCCCGCAGATGGAGTCCATCGAGGACAGCACCGACCGGCTGCTGGTCTTCGGCCCTACCCGGTTCCGGGCCAGGGACGTGTTCTTCACGGCGTCAAAGCGGCTGGCGGCGCAGGATGCCTCCGGCGTCGACGCCGAGGTGCTCACGCCGATGCCGCCGCTGCTGCGCTACGACCTGCCGCCCGTTGACGGCCTCGCGCTCGCGAGGCACGTCAACGAGGCAACGGCCCAGCTGTGCGCGGTCGACCCGAGCCGGTTCATCGGGCTCGGCATGGTGCCGCTGCAAGACCCCGACATGTCGGCCGCCGAGCTGACCGCGGTCCGGGACCTCGGGCTGGTCGGCGTCGAGATCGCCTCCAACGTGCTGGGCGCGTCCATCGGCGACGAGAAGTTCCTGCCGTTCTTCACCGAGGCCGCGAGGCTCGGCGTCGCGATCTTCGTGCACGCCATGCCCGCCGCGACGGACCGGCTGCCACGGCAGGCGATGGGTACCTACGTCGTGGGCCTCGAGGGCGCGATGGCAGCCGCGTCGCTGATCACTGGCGGTACCGCCGCCAAGTGCCCCGACCTGCGGATCGCCTTCAGCCACGCGGCGGGCGGCTTCCCGCTCATGCTGCCGAGAGCCCAGTACTTCTGGGGCGGCACCTGGAACGAGGAACCTAAGGTGCCGGACCGGGCGGTGATGCCGGACGACGGTCCGTCGCCGGTTGAGTACGCCCGCCGCTTCTACTACGACTCGCTGGTCTTCGACCGCCGGGCGCTGCGATTCCTGGTGGACTACCTCGGCCCGGACCGGCTCCTGATCGGCTCGGACTTCCCGGCGATGCCGCGCGAGGACCCGGCCGGCCGGACGCTGCGGTCACTGGACTTGCCGGCCGGGGTGCAGGAGGACATCACCTGGCATAACACGTTCCGCTGGCTCGGCATCAAGCCGTAGCGGTCACACCGTGGCCAGCCGAAAAGCCCCGGACCCGCGGCACGCTGCGCACCAGGCGCTGCCCGGACTGGGCGGCCAGCCTGCGGGTGATCTCACCCGACGCGTCGGCCAGCATGCTGACCAGGACCTGCGGCTTCGCCCGTGCCGCCTCGACCACGACGCTGATGGCCGCGGCCAGGTCACCGAACGGATCGTAGACGGGCACCGCCACTACCAGGTCGGGCAGCGTGATCTGGCCGACGGCGACGGCGTACCCGGACTGCCGCACCTGGGCGAGCTTGCGGCGCAGCTCAGCCGGATCGGTAATGGTGAGCGGTGTGAATCGCTCGAGCGGGCGGCGCAGCGCCTCCTCCTGCAACTCCCGGTCGGCGAAGGCCAGCAGTACGAGGCCGGTGCCGGTGGCGTGCATGGGCCAGCGGTCGCCGATCCGGCCGTTGGTGGGGTGGGTGGCGCAGGCCCTGATGGCCTCGACGTACACCACCTCCAGGCCGTTGCGGACGCCGAGGTGCACGTTGCCACGGGTGCGGTGATGCAGATCGTCCAGGATCGGGAAGGCAGCCTCGCGGAGGTCAAGACCGCGCGGCGCGAGCGCCGCCAG
>JASHSZ010000017.1 GCA_030040815.1 Streptosporangiaceae bacterium | reverse complement strand
ACCACGTCGCCCGGCGCTCCGAGGCCGGTGACCTCCTGGGTCAGGATGAGCTTCATCGGCTTGCCGCTCATGGCTTGCGGTCCTCCCTCGGCCTAGCGGGCCGTGCTCGTGTACGGCAGCAGCGCCATCTCGCGCGCGTTCTTGATCGCGGTAGCGACGTCGCGCTGGTGCTGCGTGCAGTTGCCGGAGACGCGGCGGGCGCGGATCTTGCCGCGGTCGGAGATGAACTTCCGCAGTAGCCCGGTGTCCTTATAGTCCACCCTGGTCACCTTTTCCTGGCAGAACAGGCAGACCTTCTTCTTCGGCTTGCGGATTGGTGGCTTGGCCATCGTGGTGCTCCTTCGCAGTCCCGGCCCACTCGCCGGGATGGTTGGCAGAGCCCCGCCTGTGGCGGGGATGGTCGGTTTTCTGATGTGTGTGCGTCAACTACTTGTCGGAGCCAGCGGGTCAGCCGAGCCGTGCTGGTTAGAAGGGGGGCTCGTCGGAGAATCCGCTGTCGCCAGGCTCGGCAGCCCACGGGTCGTCGCTGGCACGCGCTCCGGCGTTCCCACCATACCCGCCCTGGCCGCTCGGCCCGGACGAGCCGCCGCCGAACCCAGCGGTGGACCGGTTCGACCTGTTCACCTTGGCGGCAGCGTTCCGCAGCGACGGGCCGACCTCGTCGGCCTCGACCTCGTAGACGGTCCGCTTCTCGCCCTCTCTGGTCTCATACGAGCGCTGGCGCAGCCGCCCGACGACGATGACGCGCATGCCGCGCTGCAGGCTTTCGGCCACGTTCTCCGCAGCCTGGCGCCATACGTTGCAGGACAGGAACAGCGACTCGCCGTCCTTCCACTCGTTCGTGTTCCGGTCCATGTACCGGGGCGTCGAGGCGACGCGGAAGGTGGCGACCGCCTGGCCGGTCGGTGTGTAACGAAGCTCCGGGTCATTGACCAGGTTGCCGATGATCGTGATGGTGGTATCGCCTGCTGCCATCGGGGTACTCCCGCTCGATCGGTTGGGTCTGAAGTCGAGCTTGTATTGCCGGGGCTTGGTCTGGGCGGTGGTAATCGCCGCGTCAGTGCAGGTCGGGCCGGACGACCTTGGTGCGCAGCACCGCCTCGTTCAGGTTCAGCTGGCGGTCGAGCTCCTTCACCGTGTCCGGCTCGGCGTTCAGTTCGAGCACCGTGTAGATGCCTTCGGACTTGTGGTCGATCTCGTATGCCAGCCGTCGCCGACCCCAGACATCGACCTTGTCCACCGTCCCGCCCGCTGAGGTCACGACCTTGAGGAACTGCTCCAGGGACGGCTGCACCGTCCGCTCTTCCAGGGCGGGGTCGAGGATGATCATCATCTCGTACTGGCGCATTGCCAAACCTGCCTCCTTCGGACTCAGGCGGTCACGGTATTTCCGTGACAGGAGGAGCCGCGCGCTGGTCCAGTGGCCCGCTAGCGGCTGCGCCAGCTTACCAGCCCGGTCTGACAGCGGAGTCGCGTCCGGTTCGCCGGTTCGAGGGTCGGGCGTGAACCGCGCCGCAACTGACACGCACTGCCGATTCACGGCAGCAAGGTTCCAATCTCGGCCAGACGGGAACACACTGGTGGCTAAGAGTGTGCATAGCGATCGTGATCACGTCGATAGGGGTAGCGATGCGCCAGGCAGCCACCACTCGGCCGACCCGCGCTCACGCACCAAGGGTCACCCTCAACAGCGATGGTCGGCGGCACCCGCTTCTGAACGCCGTCACTGCTCTTGTGTTTTGTGCTGGGATAGCAGCTTTTGCTCTGGGCCTGATCGTCCGTGCCCACTTCGCCGCCACCGTCCTGGGCATGGCCACCTTCGCGATCGGCCTGTACGCGCAGCTGGTGTCGGCGACGCGGGAAGAGCGGATCTTCATCGTGACCGGGATCGTCGGTGCATTCGTCGGCATGGGCCTGGGCATCGCACACGGGGGCTTCGGATAGCCACGCGCCGACTCCCGCCCGGAGCGCGCACTGACAGGCGGGCTGGCTGCCGGGCAGCCAGCCCGTCTGGCTTGGCTGCCGCTGTGTCTGCCGTCCTCGATACGCTCGGCAGATGACCCGCGTCGGTGTGCACGTGCACGATGGCGACCCGCTGGCCCAGGCGGAGTCGGTCGGAGCCGAGGCCGTGCAGTTCTTCCTCGGTGATCCGCAGGGGTGGAAAGCGCCGACGTTTCCGCGCGAACCCACCGAATTGCGCGCGGCGTTCAAGGCGGCGGGCGTGGACGGTTACGTGCATGCCTACTACACGATCAACGTCGCGTCGCCCAACAACCGGATCCGGATTCCCAGCCGTAAGCTGCTAGAGCAGCAGCTCAACGCGGCCGCGGTAGTGGGAGCCAGGGCACTCATCGTGCATGGCGGCCATGTCACGGCGGGGGCTGACCTCGACGAGGGCTACGACAGCTGGCGGAAGGCGATCGAGCGGATCGACCGGCCACTGCCCATGCTGATCGAGAACACCGCGGGCGGTGACGGCGCGATGGCCCGCGGGCTTGACGCTATCGCGCGGCTCTGGGACGTCATCGGGGGTGCCGCTGCTGACGGCGGCGGCGAGATCGGCTTCTGCCTCGATACCTGCCACGCGTTCGCCTCCGGGGAGGACCTCAGCACGATCGTGGCACGGGTCAAGGCGGTCACGGGTCGGATCGACCTCGTGCACTGTAACAACTCGCGCGACGAGTTCGGATCGGGTCGCGACCGGCACGCCGGCATGGAGGCTGGCGAGATCGATCCTGCGGTGCTTGTCAGCGTCGTGCGAGACGCCGGGGCAACCGCGATCTGCGAGACACCCGACGCGGCCGCCGACATGCGCTGGCTGCGGGCAAAGCTCAGCTAGCTCGCCTGCGCGGCGCGCTGCACAGTTCAGGCGGGCGCCAGCTCGCTAGGTGACCGCGGGCAGGCGGATCCCGATCGGCGCCTCCTCGGCCACGAGCACGGGCGGGCTACTGGCCGTCGTGGTAGCCGAACCCGCCGACGAAGCGCCTGGGATCAGGACGGCATTGGTCGCGAAGCCGCCACCACCGCCACCACCGCCACCACCGCCACCGCCACCGCCACCACCGCCGCCGCCAGTGGTTGGACTCGGCGTGGGCCCGTTGCCGTTGCCGTTGCCGTTGTTGCCGTTGCCGTTGCCGTTGCCGTTGCCGTTGTTGCCGTTGCCGTTGCAGTTCAGCGGGTTGTTGTTCGGGCAGGTGCACGTCGGCTGGAGGCCCTGAGCGACTGCCTGCTGCGACTGCACGAACTGCTGCAGGCCGTTACACATCCCGACCTTCTTCTGCTGTACCTGGATCCACGTCGAGAACCCGGCTTGGCCGGTCTGGAACAGCGGAACGTACGGCGCGTTCGACTCATAGGTCTGCATGAATTCATTCCAGGTGGTGGCCGGCCAGCCACCGCCCTGGGAGCCTGGCATCCCGTTCACATACGGCAGGTTGTCCAGGTTCTCGGTGCCGGGGTCGTTGGTGAACAGGTCGATCGAGAGCGCGAGCCCGTCCGGCGTCGCGCCGTTGAACCAGGCCTGCGACGCGACTGCATCCACGCCGAGAGTACCGGTCTTGGCGATCACGTCGCCACGCCGGTACGGGACGCTGTCTTCCGCGGTGCCGCCCGACATGTTGTTGTCGAAGGACAGCGCCCAGTCGACGTCAGCGGCTGCTGTCGTGCTCAGCACCTGCGTGGCAAGGTAGTTGTTCGGCAGGGTGTTGCTGCCCTGCTGCAGCGTCTGGATGACGTGCGGCGTGTGGTACAGGCCGTCGTCTGCCAGCGTGGCGAACGTCGTGGCCTGCTCCACCGGCGTCAGCGGGTTCTCACCGAGCGCCATGGCCGGCGAGCCAGCAGTGTCTTGGGTCGAGTGCTCGCCGAAGTTAGAATTCAGGCCATTGACTGACCCGGTCATGTCGTTGCAGTCCGCGATGATCTCGGCCTGGGTGGCGTTCGGCGACTGGCTGGCGGGCACCGAGCACGGCGCCACGAACGCGTTCTGACCCACGCCGAATGCCTGGGCCATGTTGATGACGTACTGGATGCCGTCACGGTGTGCCAGGTCCTCGAACGCTGGGTCAGACGAGATGGCCGCGGCGACGTTGACCGGCAGCCCCTTGCCTGAGTTCTCGTCGGCCTCGTCGAACTTGAAGTAGAAGATGGCGCCGGGTGTGCTGGCCGACGGCGACCACCCGTAGGGTGCGCTCGCCGACAGCCCGGGCGGCGGGCTCGTTAGTGACAGCAAGTCCTCGGTGGTCTGTGTGTTGGCCGGATACTCTGGGATCCAGATCGGCGAGAAGCCGTTGAGCTGGCTGGTGAAGACGTTCATGCCCAGATTCACGGCCTCAGATAGCACGTACGGCTTGAACGACGAGCCCACGGGCTGAGGCGACTCGGCCATGTTGATCCAGCAGTCGTCGGTGCAGTTGCTGGAGTATCCCGGTCCACCGTAGACGGCGAGAATCGCGCCGTTCGTGGGGTCTTCCAGGACCGCGCCCATCCGGTCATAGCTCTGGAACGGTGACATGCCCTCCTCGTTGGCGTCCTGTTGCATCGCCTGTTGCTCGGCTTGGATCGACGCAGCGAGCTCGGTCATGTCGTTCTGATCGAAGGTCGTCGTGATCTTGTAGCCGCCGGTGTTGATCTGGTGCGCGGTAAGCCCGAACCCGCCATCGGCCGGCGGGGCCTCGAGTTGCTGCTGGACCATCGACATCAGGTAGCCGGTGGGACCGCTCTCGCCGTTCCCGGCCGGCGGCGGTGTGAGCGTCGGGAACTTCTGCTCGTCGGCCACCTTCTGGCTGATGTTGCCGTCCTTGACCATGTTGTTGAGCACGTAGTGCCAGCGCGCCACCAGGGCCGTGTAGCCTGCTCCGCTTGACGGCTCCGGGTCGAAGAAGCCCGGCGCGTTCGGCATCGCCGCGAGCATTGCCGCCTGCGAGATGGTCAGTGTGGCGTCCTGACCGGTGAGGTTGACGTTGAAGTAGTTCTCCGCCGCGGCGCCGAGGCCCAGGTTCGTGCCGCCAAAGTCCACGGTGTTGAGGTAGTTCGTCATCACCCAGCTCTTGGACTTGTCGTGGCCCAGCTTCATGGCGATGATGATTTCCTTGAGCTTGGTGCTCAGGTTCTGGCCCGTGTCGACGCCGCTGTAATAGTTCTTGGCGTACTGCATGGTGATGGTCGAGGCACCCTGCGTAACGCCATGGCCGAACACGTCTGCCAACGCCGCCCGCGCCAGTGCGGTGAGCGAGACGCCGCCCTCGGTGTAGAAGTGCCGGTCCTCCGCGGCGGTCATCGCCTGCGTCATCACGGTGGGCACCTCGTTGCTGGTCAGTAGCAGCCGCTCAATGCTCGTACCGTTCTGGGTGCTGTCGAA
>JASHSZ010000136.1 GCA_030040815.1 Streptosporangiaceae bacterium | reverse complement strand
CTTCTGTGTTTACCCGTGGACCGGCCTGCTGCGCGAGGGCCGCGCCGACCCATCTCTGCACGTCCTCGACAGCTGCCGGATCAGCTGGGGCCTGGTGCTCACCGCCGACCCGGTCGTGGTCGAGCGCCGCCCGCTCACCTGGGACGGGCGTCTGCTCGCCTTGGGTCCGCCGCAGCGGTGCGAGGTCAGGGCCGGGTTTGTCACCGGGCTGCGCCCAGGCGAGTGGGTGAGCCTGCACTGGAACAGCGTTTGCGATCAGCTCACCCCGTCCGGGCTGCGGGCGCTACGCCGCTATTCGGCCCGCCACCTGCGGCTCGTGAACGCTGCGGGCCGCCAGGTGGAGATGTCTACGGCGCTCACCAGGGCGTAGTCACTTTCCGCTGGCAACCCGCCGCCGGTGCTGTGAATGGGCTACGCCGGCCGGACTGCAGCGGCCGTCACGTGCGGTCGGGTGCAGGCAGCGACAGCGAAGCGAGCGCCCGTCGGGCCGCACCCTTGCGGTGGATTGGCCCGACGGCCGCCCGTTACCGGAAATGGACGGTCAGGACCGCCTCGGCTCCATCACGGGTAGCTCACGACGTCCACCGGCTCTACGATCCCTGGATCGGTGGATGTCACCGGACCGCCGACCCCGTTGATGATGGAGTTGTCGCCTCCGGATCCGGCAATCCAGACGCCGAAGATGTCGTGGAACTGCACACCCGGCGTGTCGGGGGACTCGAAGGCCTCAGCGTTGAACAACGTGGCCGTGGTGTCGATGAAGACGACATAGCTGCCCATCCCGTAACCCTGGAACGTCCTGACGTTCGGCGTGACCAGGAAGGCGGGGTAGCCGTCCTGGCTCGGCGAGGCCATCCAGTCCGCCTGGGTGGGCGGGTCATAAGGCAGCTCATTCTGGAAGAAGATATCGGTGCCGCCCTGGCCGCTCCAGATCACCTCGTACTTCTGGTAGTGCTCGACGGCCAGGCCGTAGGCAGTGACGTCGTTGCCGGTAACGACGACGCCGGTGTCGCCCTGGTTCTCCGTCCATCCCACGTCATTGCCATGGTCCGCGCGCCAGGCCCACACGTCGTCGATGATCGAGTCGCTGGCGTTGTCGAGGAGGCTCACCGTCGCTGACACGGCCGTGGTCTCGGCACCGCCGATGCGGAAGAAGACGTCCTGGATCAGATCCGGGTCGCTGGCGTTGGCCGGCCCGGGCGTCCCGACCGACATGAGGACCGGAGAGTTGACCGGGCCCGCGTCGAGGATGAGGCCGGATATCTTCACCCCGTTGTTCGGAGCGACGACTAGGGCCGGGTTACCCTGCTGCGGTACTAGGGTGGCGAAACCAAGCCCGAGCACTATCGTGTCGGCGCGACTAACCACGATGGGCTGGTCGAGGTCGTACACGCCCGGCGTGAGGATCAGGTCCTTGCCGAGCGCGAGCGCCAGGTTGATCTGCGGGACCGGGGTCGACGGGCTCGCGATGAAGAACTCTCCGATCGGCACCGACGTGCCGGGAGTCGAGCCGCTGGTCCACGTGGGGCCGACTGAATTTTCCTGCAGCGCCGGGACGAACACGCTGTAGCGTCCGCTGCTGTCCACCTGCAGGAACGGCTCCTCCTCGGTGACCGGGCTGGTCGGCAGCGTCGTGTACTGCGTACCCGGCGTCACGCCGAAGCTCTGGTCGGGCGCCCCGACGTCGCCGACGAAGACCTGGTTCCAGACGCTGTTGCTCCAGCCGTCGATATTGCTGTTTCTGACGATGTATTGCTGCTGCGATCCGTTGATCACGGCGCCGCCGGTGAACTGCGAGTCGGCAATAAACCCGCCGCTGGAATACCCGGGGCCGCTGCAGTAGTCGAACAGGAACAGATTGCCGTTGACATCGACCCGGCGCATCGGGGATGCCTGGGATGCCGCCCAGAACTCGGTCGACTCCGTGCAGGGTGCGGTGCTCGAGGTCGGCGGCGTGTAGTTGATGGTGAGGTTGGACAGCGAGCGCCAGAAGTTATCCAGTGCGGTACAGCTGCCCGAGATGCACTGGTTGGTCGAATTGACGGCGCCGTTGATGACCACGTCGCTGGGCGAGGCCCCGAGGCCCGCAACCTCGGTGTAGTAGCCGACCTGGACGAACAGCGGGTCGGCTGCCGAGCCGTAGGTGCCGGGCTCGAACAGCAGCGCGTAGCGCTGGGTGCCGAACTGGTTGCTGACCTGCTGAGCCGATATCGAGTTGACGGTCGCCTGGATCTGGCTCAGCGGCATGCTCGGGCTGAAGACGTAGACGTTCGGGCCGAAGTTGGGCTGCCAAGCGCCCGCCGGGCTGGCGAGCGCGGTCGCGCCGACGCCTAACAGCGACGCGGCTGCCGCCGCCACGACGGCGGCCGCGCACGCGATCACGCGATGCCGATGATGGCGACGGGGAGCGTCCCCGCGTCCGGCGGGATGGTCTCCGGTAACTGCCACTTTTGTCACTCTCCTCTTCCGATCTGATCTTGCTGATGGCCAGCGGCGAGTGCCGGTGGCCCCTGTTCACTGCCACGGCACCGACAAGTCCGCGAGCAGGTCTTTGAGGGAACGGGCCGCGAGCCGGAACCCGTCGGCGCCGCTGAAACCGCCATAGCGCCCGGCCATAGCCAGATGTGGCTCCAGCGAGAGGTAGCCCTCGAAGTCGGAGTCGCGCAGCGCCGCGAGCGTCTCGCGGATCTGGCCGTCGCCGTGGCCGGCGGGAACCACCTCGCCCGTAGTCGCTAGCGCATCTTTAACCTGGACGTACACAAGGTACGGCCGGAGCAGTTCATATGCTTCGGAGTGCGGCCGCACGCCGCACTGGACGAAGTTTGCCGGGTCGAAGGTCGCCCGCAGGGCAGTTGAGCCGACGGTCGCGATGATGTGGGCGCACCGTTCTGGCCGATCGCCGTAGATCTCCTTCTCGTTCTCGTGCGCCAGGACCAATCCGCTCTCGGTGGCGAGCGCCGCCAGCGCGGCCATGCGGTCGATGACCTGGGTCCGATAGCGGTCCGGATCCTTTCCGTGCGGAATGAAGAACGAGAAGACACGTACGATCGACGTGCCGAGTTCGTGCGCGACGTCCGCGACGCGGCGCAGCCGATCCAGTTCTGGCCCGAACGGAGCGTCAATCCCGATCTTGCCGATCGGTGAGCCGATCGCCGACACCCGCACGCCCGATTCATCGAGCCGCCGCCGCAGCCTGGCGACCTGGCTGTCGTCAAGGTCGACGACGTTGGTGGACCAGACGCTGCGCAGCTCGAGATGCGAGAGGGACTCGCCGTCGAGAACGGCCAGCTGCTCGTCGAGGTCGGGCGAGATCTCGTCGGCGAAGCCGCTCAGCACGATCATCATGACGAGGCCGGCTGGCTGTCGCGCAGGTCAGCCGGTGCGGGTAGCCGCACCGTACGGGTGTCCCGAGCGGATTCATAGATAGCGCACACGATCTCGAGGGCGGCGCGGCCGTCTTGGGCGGTGACCGACGGCGCGCGGCCTTCGTCGATGGCGTCAAGCAGATCGCTGATCTGAGCAGCGTGGCTGGCAATATCCAGGCTGGCCGGATTCGCCGCGGCTGCTTTCGCCCTGCCGTTAGCGATTCCGCGGCCGTGCTGGCCGGCCGTGGCACCATCGGCGCTCAGCTCGCACCGGATTATCTCGCCGTCCTCGATCACCACGGTGCCACCCGTGCCGCTGATCTCCAGGCGCTGGGCGGAGCCAGGGAAGATCGCCGTGCTCGCGACGATGGTGCCGAGCGCGCCCGAGGCGAACCGCAGCACGGCCAGCGCGGCGTCTTCCACCTCGATCTGGTGCGTCTGGGTCGAGAACAGGGCGGTCACCTCGGCCACCGGCCCCATGCTCCACAGCAGCAGGTCGGCGTAGTGAATGCCCTGGTTCATCAGCGAGCCGCCGTCGAGGGCCCAGGTGCCACGCCATGCCGCACTGTCGTAGTAGGCCTGGCTGCGATACCACTTCGTGCTGGCCTGGCCCAGCACCAGACGACCGAGCGCGCCCTCATCGAGGAGACGACGCAGCTCGAGCAGCCCGTGATCGAACCGGTGCTGAGAGATGACGGTCATGACCACGCCGGCCTGGCGCGCAGCCTCCATGAGCCGGTCCGCAGCCTCGAGGCTGACGTCCAGTGGCTTCTCGACTACCAGATGCTTGCCCGCCGCCGCCGCGCGGATGCCCACCTCGGCGTGCAGGCCGCTCGGCACGCAGACGCACATGACGTCGACGTCGTCGCGCGCGAGCAGCGCGTCGAGATCCGGCTCGGCCACGCAATCGTGCGCCGCAGCAAGCGACTTGGCGCGGTCGGGCTCCACGTCGGTGACGGCGACGAGTCGCGCGCCCGGAAGCGAGCCGATCGCCCGAGCATGGATCGACGAGATGACGCCGGCCCCGACGATGCCGAAGCCGCGAGGCCTCCGTGCGCCGCCCGCGTGGCTCTTGTTTCCCGCTGTCATGCTCGGGCCTCCATGTCGGCGAGCCAGGTGCGCAGCACCGAGAGGTGCTGCGGCAGCGCCACCTCTGGCTCCTCTATCTCGGGGTGCCAGCGCTTCTCCCACTCCACCGATATCCAGCCCCCAAACCCGCCGGTGTCGAGCTGCGCCAGCATCTCCCGCACCGGCACCTCTCCCCTGCCCAGCAGCACCAGCTGCCAGCCGTCCTTCCGCGCGGCGTCTCGGCGCGCGTCCTTGACCTGCACGAGCAGCGTGCGCCGGCCGATGTCTGACCACACCTCGGCCGGTCGCTGGCCCATCCGGTACGGATGCTGACTGTCCCATACGACACCGATCGAATCAGACGGGACCATCGCGAGCAGCTCGGCTACGACCGAAGAAGCCGAGAACGAATCATGGGTCTCCACCCCGATGGCGACGGCCAGGCGTTCGGCGAGCGGAACGCTGGCTTCGAGCACGTGCGCCGCCAGGGCCAGGACGGCCTGGCGGTCAGGCTCGCCGTCCGGAAGAGCGCCGCCGAAGACCCGCACCAGCGGTGCCTCCCAGTCGCTGGCGAGCTCAAGGAATCTGCTCAGCTCGGCGCCGGGGTCGTCGCCGGTCAGCCGGACCGAGCTGTCGACCGCCACGATCGGCAGACCCGCCGCCGCCACCGTGTCCTTCACCGCGGCCCGCGTTCCGGCAGGCATCGCCGGGTCGATCAGCTCGCCGTCGATGAGCCGCAGCTCGACGCCCTCGTATCCCCATGAGCGCCCTAGTGACGTGGCCGTGGCGAGCGTAACGTCCGGGAAGGCGAGCGTGCTGAAGGCGATTCGTGGTGCGCTCATGCGCAGGTACTTCCCTTCCTGGCCGCGGCGTGCACGGCCGCCAGGCGACCCAGGCTGGTTGTCCGCGGGATAGAGGGCATGCTGACGCAACGCTCTGTAGCCGCACCGCCGTGCACCCGCAGCGGAGGCCTGAGTTAGTGTGCTCGTGGGGTGTGGCCCGCCCCTGGGGTTGCCAGGGGCGGGCCCGCTTGGTTGTTTCGGGAGCGTCAGCTCCGCGGACTCAGGTTCAGGATGACAACCTCGTCGGTGCCCGAGCCGGGCCCGTTGTTGGTACCGGACGGCTGGCCGGTCTCATACGGGTCCGCCTGCGTCGGCCAGCCGACGAAGTTCTGTGAGTTGTACTCGAACCACTCCGATGCCGTCGTCATCGGGATGATCGGCAGGTTGGCCGAGACGTAGTTCTCGAGCGGCACGAGGTCGGCAGTCTGCTGCGTAACGGTCGCGTCGCCAGCGAGCGCTGCCAGGTCGGCATCGAGCGCCGGGTCATTGACCCGCTCGAAGTCGCCCGTAGCGGCCGACCCGGTGGCCAGCGTGCTGTTCAGCCAGCCGTTGTACATGTTGTAGGGGGTCAGGCCGCCGTTGGACCAGTGCATGGTCAGCTGGAAGTCGCCATCGGCGACGTCGGCATCCCAGGTCGTCACGGCCTGCCCGGAGAACGTGGCGTCGATTCCGGCCGCCTTCAGCTCGCCCGCGATGATCGAGTCGTCCTCGGCGTAATCGGTATATGCCGACGGATCGGTGATCGTGAGCGCGACGACCTGGCCGCCCTTCTCGAAGTAGCCGCTGCTGTTGAGCGTGTAGCCAGCGGCCGTCAGTACTGCCTTGGCTGCCGCCACGTTCGCCGTGGCCGAGTTCGTCTCGGACGCGACCGGGCCGCTCCAGGCGCTGAACGTAGGCAGGGTGAGGCCCGTCTTATTGAGCACGGGGTCTTCCAGACCTGCCTCGCCCTCGGTGGCGACAAGCTGGCGGTCGACCGCGTCGCTGATCGCCTGCCGGACGGCCAGCTGGTTGGTCGGCCACGTGTTCAGGTTGGGGAACAGGCTGTTGGTTCCGCCAGGAGCCTCCCAGTAGTGGTGGTAGGCGGGACTTGTATCGACGAAGTCCTTCTGCAGGCCGGGAATGAAGTTCCCGGTCCAGTCGATCTGCCCGGAGAACAGCGCGTTCAGCGCGCCGGTGTTCGAGGTGTAGACGGGGAAGTAGACCTTCTGGATCTTCACCTTGGCAGGCTGCCAGTAGTACGGGTTCTTCTTCAGCGTGAAGCCCTGCGGCGTGAAGCTGCTGAGCATGTACGGCCCGGTGCCAACCGGGTTCGCGTCCGCGTAGGTCGCCGGGGGGCCCGCCTTGCTCCAGATCGACTCCGGCACGATCCCGACACCTGCGATCTCCTCCAGGTTGGTGTACTGGGCCGTCGGGAAGTTCAGCGTCACGGTGTTACCTGAGGTAGTCACGCTGGTCATCGTCAGGCCGCCGCTATTGATCGACGCATTCTTCATCATGAGGTTGTAGGTGAACGCGACATCCGCGGGCGTGAACGGCGTTCCGTTGTTCCACTTCACGCCCGTCCGGATCGTGAAACTGATCGTCTTACCGCCGTTCGACCAGGAATAACCCGTCGCCAGCCACGGGTAGTACTTCGGCGGCGCCGCCAGGTCGAATTGGATCAGCGGCTCGTAGATGAGCCCGGTGGCGCCCATCCCATATGGCGCGTCGGTTGGCACGTAGGGGTTAAACGCCTGGGTGATTGAGGTCTCGGGTGAGCTCTCCATGATCAGCTCCGTTGACGAGCTGGTCTTTGAGCTAGATGGGCTCGACCCGCACGCGGCCAGTCCGGCTGCGAGCAGGCCGGCCGCCGCCACGGTCAACAGCGCTGAAGGCCTGAGCTTTCTCCTTGTCATCTTTCGTCTTCCTGTCGTCGAGGTGTTCGGTAACCCCCGGTTGTCGGGTTACGTAGCGAATCACTTAGTTGTGTCTTCACCACCCCCCTTTGATCGAGCAAGGACGTCGGGCGCGGCGACATCGAGGCGCCAGCACGCCGCCGCTCGGGTAGCAGAGACGCGCGCGAGCGCCGGGTTCTCCACGCGGCAGCGGTCGTCGGCAAACGGGCACCGCGGGCTGAACGGGCAGCCCACTGTGGCTGGACCACCGCTCTCGGTGCGTTGTCCAGCAGTTCGCGCGCCGTTGCGCAGCATGCCGCCGAGGTCGTCGGGGTCCGGTGCGGACGCGACGAGAAGCTGCGTGTACGGATGCGCTGGATGCTGGGTCAGCTCCTCGGCGGGCCCGCGCTCGACGACCTGGCCGGCGTACATGACGAGAATCTCGTCGGCGAAGTACCTGGCCGAGGCGATGTCGTGGGTGATGTAGAGCAGAGCTAGCTTCAGCCGCTGACGGAGATCGTCGAGCAGAGCCAGCATCTCGAGCCGGATCGAGACGTCCAGCATGGACACCGGCTCATCCGCCAGCAGCACGCTGGGGCGGGCGGCGAGGGCGCGAGCGAAGGAGACCCGCTGCCGCTGACCGCCGGATAGCTCGTGCGGATACTTGCCGAGGAACTGCCGCGCTGGGACGAGCCTGACCTGCTCGAGCAGGGCGATGACCTCCGAGCGCACCTGCGCCTTCGACGTTATGGTCTGATGCAGCCGGACCGGCCGCTCAAGGTGATGGCTGACGGTGTGCACCGGGTTCAGCGACGCGAACGGGTCCTGGAAGACGAGCTGGACCTCGCTCTTGTAGCGCCGGAACGCGCCACGGCTCGATACGTCGACCTGCTTGCCATCCAGCCGGATCGTCCCGGCGGTGAGCCGTTCCTGCCCGGCAAGCAGCCTGGCGGCCGTCGTCTTGCCGGATCCGCTCTCCCCCACCAGTGCCACCACCGCGCTGCGATAGAGATTGAAGGAAACTTCCCGAACCGCGTGCAACGTGTTGTGCCGCCCGATCCTGAAGTCCTTGCTGACCGAGATCGCCTCGATGGTGAGCGGCCCGCGATAAGCGGCCGCCGAGACCACGTCGAGGCTCGGATGCACCCCGGTGCGATCCACGCGGGTCACTGAGCCACCTCCTCAGCGCCTGCCTCGGCGACCGACACCGTCAGGCTCGCCGTTCCTGCTGGCAGGGATGCGCCGGGCAGCACGAACGGACAAGCGGTGACGTGCGAACGATCTGCCGACGAGGCAACACGTGTCAGGCTCATGTCGACCTCAGCGCACGCCGGCCTGCTATACCCGCAGCGCGGCACGAACGGGCAGCCCTGCGCAGGGTTGAGTAGGTCGGGTGGCGAGCCGGGAATACCGGCCAGCTCTCGCCGCGGGCCGTGCAGGGATGGGAAGGAGTTCAGCAGGCCCATCGTGTACGGGTGCGCAGCCTCATGGTGGATCTCGGCGGCCGTAGCGACCTCAACGAGCCGACCCGCGTACATGACGGCGATCCGGTCAGCGAACTCGAGCAGCAGCGACAGATCGTGCGTGATGAACAAGATCGAGAACGCGAGGCGATCTCTCAGGTCCGCGATCTGAGCCAGGATCTCGCGCTGAACCACGACGTCGAGCGCGGTCGTCGGCTCGTCCATGATGACGACCTCAGGGTCGGTTGCCAGTGCCATCGCGATCATCACCCGCTGCCGCATCCCGCCAGACAACTCGTGGGGATAGCTGCGCAGCCGCGAGCGCGGAATGCCCACGAGGTCGAGCAGCGAGCCGACCTTGTCCGCGGCCTCATCCCTGCTGACGTCAAGATGAGCGTGGATGACGTCTAGCATCTGGTCGCGGACGGTCAGCACCGGGTTCAGCGCGTTCATCGCGGACTGGAAGACGATTGCGATCTCCCGCCAGCGGAGGCTGGTCAGCTGGTCCGCTGTGAGTTCCAGGATGTCGACGGGACGCGGCATGCGCCGACCGCGATACCGGACGCTGCCTCCGGTGATCAGCGCGGGCGCGCGCAGCAGGCGGCAGGCTCCGTAGGCGAGCGTGGACTTACCGGAGCCGCTCTCACCGACCAGGCCGACCACCTCGCCGGCCCGCAGGTCCAGGCTGACCCGGTTGACCGCGCGCACGTCGCCGGCCGGGGTGCGGTAGACCACGGACAGGTCGCTGATCTCGAGTGCGACCTCCCCGTGCGATCGCGGATAGCCCGGGCTGCTGCTGCTGTAGCCGTCCCTGGCTGGCTGGAAGCCACCGTCCACGCTCACGTGCGCTGTCCATCCTTGGCAGCCGAGCTCACCCGCCGGGAGAGCTCGCCATTCGGGCCGGGCGGGTCGTCAAGCAGTGAGCTGCGGGAGAACGAGTGCAGCAGCCTGCGGACCGGGCCGCGTTGCTGAGGCAGCGCATGCAGCACAGGTGTCGGATCCGCCGGAAAGAGCCGGTGTCCGGCCACCCGGCTCAGGCCGGTAGCCGCCCGCAGGCGCGGGTTGCCGAGCTCATCAATTCCGAAGTTGAGCAGTACCAGCGCGGTTCCCATCAGCGCAACGGCGATGCCCGGCGGCGCGAACCACCACCACGCGCCCAGTGACAGCGCCTGCTGGCTCTCCGCCCAGTAGAGCATCGTGCCGAGGCTGTAGCTGTTGAGGTCGGCGACGCCGATGAAGGCCAGGGCTACCGACGCACCGATCGCGTACAGCACGGTGTTCACGAAGCTCGCCGCGATCAGGCTTATTTCGTTCGGCACGATCTCGGAGGCGATGATCCGCCAGGTCCGTTCGCCGGTCTCGCGGGATGCGGCGACAAAATCGCGACTAGTGATAGCCAGCGTCTGGGCGCGAATTAATCTCGCGCCCCACGGCCAGTTGAGCGCGGTCAGCACGACGATCGTCGCGACCTCGCCGCGCTGCGGCTCATAGCCGAGCAGGATGATGAGTAGCGGTAGTGCGGGGATGACCAGCACTACGTTGGCGATGAGCATGAGCACGTCGTCCCACAGGCCGCCGAGGTACGCAGCCGACACGCCGACGATCACCGACAAGGCCGTAGCGACGGCGCCGACGATGAGCCCGAGCTCGAGGGTCAGGCCGATGCCGGTGAGCAGCTGTGACAGCACGTCCTGGCCGCTCTGCGTGGTACCGAGCAGGTACGCTGCGTCGGGCGCGTGCATGGATAGGGCGGGCGACGGGTTCTGGTAGCCCGGGTTGTAAGGGGCAACGAACGGGCCGACGATCGCGGTGATCACGAACAGACCGAGCATCACGGCACCGACCTTGGCCTTGGTTGGCAGCCGGCGCCAGCGCCCGATCGGGTGATCAGATACGGTCGCCGAGGTGTCGAGAATCAGTGGGATCGCGGCGGTCATGACGTCGCCTCCCTCGCCCGCACCCGGGGATCGGCGAACACCAGGACGAGGTCAATGATCAGGTTCGCCAGCAGCACGGCGAACGTGATGACCAGGAAGATCCCCTGCATCAGCGGGTAGTCGTCCGAGCTCACCGCTGTGAGCAGCAGCAGCCCGATGCCGGGATAGGAGAACACGATCTCCATGACCAGCGCTCCGGACACGACAAATCCAAGCGCTAGGCCGAACCCCTGCAGCTGAGGCAGCAGGGCGTTGCGCGCGGCATAGGTAAGTACGACCCGCCGTTTCGGCAGGCCCTTCGCCTGCGCTGCCAGGACGTAGTCCTCTCCGATTGTGGTGATCATGACGTTGCGCATCTGCAGCATCCAGCCGGCCAGCGACGTGATGACGATGGTGAAGGCCGGCAGCAGCGAGTGGTCGATCGCGCTCCCGATGAAGTCCCAGTGCCAGCCCGGTATCAGGCCGTTCGCGTAACCCTGCGCCAAGGGGAACCAGTGGAAGGTGATCGCGAACACCTCGAGCAGGACCAGCGCGAGGAAGAAATACGGGATTGCCTGAATGAACATCAGCCCCGGCAGCACCCGGTCCAGCGATCCGCCGTGCCGCCAGCCAGCCAGGATGCCAAGCCCAGTGCCGACCAGGAAGGCGATCACCGTGGCGGTGCCGACCAGCGTGAGGGTCCACGGAATCGTCTCGCCCAGCAGCGTCGACACCCTCGCCGGGTACTCCGCGACGGAAGTGCCGAGATTGAAGTGGAAGACGTCGTCGAGGTAGTTGCCGTACTGGCTCAGCAACGAGCCTGGCCGGCCGACCCCGAGCATGGCCTCCAGTGCCTTGTACGCCGAGGGCTGCAGGGTGCCGGGGAACTTGGACATGATGGCCTGCACGGCGTTCCCCGGCATCGCGCGCGGGATGAAGAAGTTCGCCGTGAGGGCCGCCCACGCCGCGACGACATAGAAGGCAAGGCGCCGGAGGATGAAGGGCATGCCGCCTCCTAAACTGTTGCGCCGCCAGTGCGGCGACCATCGCTTGTCGGTGCCGACGAGCTGTCGGCCGGATGGACCGCTTCGACTGGCTGCACGAGCAGCCGCGTCGCGGTTCCGCGCGGGCACCCGCAGCTCGAGCGCAGCACGAGCTCTGTCGGCAGCAGCTGCACTGTGGGCGGAAGACCGGGTGTAGCGATCCGCTCGAGCAGTCGCGCGCACGCCTGCTCGCCCAGCTCCCGCATGGGCTGATGCACGGTCGTAAGCGTGGGCTCCACCAGGCCGCCGACAAAGATGTCATCGAAACCGGTAACGGCGACCTCTTCTGGAACGCGTACGCGTGCCCTCGCGAGCGCCTGCAGCATGCCGATGGCCATCTGATCGTTGGCGCAGACCACTGCGTCCGGCAGCAACATGCCCCCTCTGGCAAGCAGGGTGGCCGCGGCATCCTCGCCGCTCTGCACGCTGAACAGGCCGTTGTAGCTGCCGACCAGCTGCGCCTCGGGATGGGCGCGCAGGACATCGCCGAGCGCGAGCCGCCGTTCCTTAGCGTCGGGAGCGGTGGGCGGGCCGTCGACATGAAACAGCCGCCGCTTGCCGTGATCGGAGATCAAATGGGTGACGATCGCAGCGGAGCCCGCCCGGTTGTCGGCCGTCACCACGTCGGCCACGCGCTCGTCGGGATCGCCGGCGATGACCACGACCGGCAGTCGCGCGGCGAGCCGGGCGAGGAAGGGCGTGGGCACGATTCCCTCACCGATGAGCAGGCCGTCGACCTTGCCGGAGAGCGACAGCAGCCGCGGAGAGAAGGTCAGCGGGCCATCCGGCGCGGTGACCCAGTCGAAATTGCTGTCCTCCCGCAGGTAGGTGATCAGCAGCGACAGGTCGCGATCACGAAGGCGGGCCTCAACTCCGCGCAGCACTTCGTCGTAGAACAGCAGGCTCATGCTCTCGATGTCGTACTGCCTCGGGGTGAGGCCGACGTGCTCGACGCAGACCAGCCCGATCACGTTCTTGTGGCGGCGGGACAGGCTCTGCGCGGCACCGTCGGGCACATATCCGAGCTGCTCGATTACCTGCTTGACGCGCGCCCTGGTCGCAGCGCGCACCCGGTCCTGCCCATGCAGGACCCGGGAAACCGTCGCGGTCGACACGCCGGCTAGCCGCGCCACGTCGTACAGCGTGACCGTCGATGCCCGGTTCGGGGCGGTCTCGCGCGTGCGTTCGTCCGTCCTCGCGAGCACCGGGTCGTCGCCTGCTGGCCCGGCTGCAGCCGCGGGCCAGAGACCGTCGTCCGCGCTCACGGGGCCGCCGTCTGGCAATAAAGATCGACGCTCCGCACCATTGTTCGCCCTCCCCACCTAGTGGGGCCCAAAAGGTTCAGATCGAATGATCTAAGCGCTTACACCGGCCGATCTAAGCGCTTACACTAAGACTCGCCTTAAGACCCGTCAAGGCTGCAGAGCGAGCTGATGCGAAGAAGAAACGCAGCACCGAAGGAGGAGTCGATGACGACAGCGGAGTCCAGCGCCGACGGAGCTCTCCCCTTCCCGGATGGCTTCGCCTGGGGAGCAGCGACCGCGGCCTACCAGGTCGAGGGAGCGGCCCGTACCGACGGGAAAGGCCCGTCGATCTGGGACACCTTCAGCCATCAGCCAGGCAACACCCGCGGCGGCGACACCGGCGATATCGCCTGCGACTCCTACCACCGATACCGTG
>JASHSZ010000135.1 GCA_030040815.1 Streptosporangiaceae bacterium | reverse complement strand
GGCAACACCCAGCGGGCCATCGTGGCGATGCTGCGGGACGCCGGCGCGCGGGAGGTGCACGTCCGCATCTCCAGCCCGCCGGTGGCGTGGCCGTGCTTCTTCGGCATCGACTTCGCAAGCCGCGCCGAGCTCATGGCCGGCAGGCTCAGCATCGACGAGATCAGGGCGTCGATCGGCGCGGACTCGCTGGGCTTCGTCTCCCTCGAGGGACTCATCAAGGCGACGACGCTGCCCGCGGACCGGCTGTGCCGGGCTTGCTTCGACGGCGACTACCCGATGCGGGTCGCCGACGACGAGAAGGGCAAGTACTTGCTGGAGGACGTGGTCTCCGCGGTGAGCCCGACTGCCGGGGTAGCTGCGGGCTCGGCGGCGGGGGCTGCCGCCAGCTGGCGGGCCGAGGAACCGTGACCTCAGCACGGCCCGCCAGTTACGCCGCGGCGGGCGTCGACATCGGCGCCGGGGACCGTGCGGTGGAGCTGATGCGGACGGCGGTCGGCAGAACTGCGCGCCCGGAGGTGATGGGCGGCATTGGCGGCTTCGCTGGCTTGTTCGACGCTGCCAACGTGGCAGGCCTGCGCCATCCGCTGCTGGCCACGTCGACCGACGGCGTGGGGACGAAGGTCGTCATCGCCCAGCGGCTCAGGCGATTCGACACGATCGGATTCGACCTCGTTGCGATGGTGGTCGACGACCTGGTCGTCTGCGGCGCCGAGCCGCTGTTCATGACGGACTACATCGTCTGCGGCCGGGTGGATCCGGAGCGGGTCGCGACCATCGTGGCCGGCATCGCCGACGGCTGCGTGCGGGCGGGCTGCGCGCTACTCGGGGGCGAGACCGCCGAGCACCCAGGCCACTTCGGCGCGGACGACTTCGATCTGGCCGGCGCTGCCACCGGTGTGGTCGACGCGGACCGGCTGCTCGGGCCGGACCGCGTCCGGCCCGGAGATGTCGTCATCGGCATGGCTGCCTCTGGCCTGCATTCCAACGGGTTCTCGCTGGTGCGGGCGATCCTTGACGCGCCGGGCACCGGATTGGACCTGGACAGCCAGCCGGCAGAGCTCAGCCGGCCGCTCGGCGCAGAGCTGCTGACCCCGACCCGGATCTACGCCAGGGACTGCCTGGCGCTCGCCGGCAGCTGCGCCGTCCGGACATTCGCCCACGTCACTGGCGGCGGGCTCGCGGCGAACCTGGCCAGGGTGCTGCCGCCGGGCGCGGACGCGGTGCTAGACCGTGGCAGCTGGCAGCCCGCGCCGGTGTTCGGCCTGCTGGCGGAGCGGGGCGGCGTCGATGCGGCGGAGATGGAGCGGGTGTTCAACATGGGCGTCGGGATGGCCGCCGTGGTAGCGGTGGACGACTGCGACCGCGCGCTGCAACTGCTGGCCGAGCGCGACGTGCCGTCGTGGGTGCTCGGCCAGATTATTCCCGGCTCGGGAACCGCGAGGCTAACCGGCAGCCATCGGCGCTGAACGTGCGGACAGCGCGCTGAAGCTGCGGGTCAGCGCGCTAGCGTGCGGTTACGCTCCAGCCGACGATGCGCTCGACGAGCCGGACTGCCGGACGAGACCGTCGGCACCGTACTCGTCGTCCTCCCAGTCCTCGTCCTCGTCGTCTTCCTGTGCGTAATCAGAGTCGTCGTCCCCGGCGTAGCGGTCGCCCAGGTCCGCGCGTGCGGAGTCCCCGTTGACACCATGCCGATCCGAGTCGACGCCCAGCTCAGCCCGCAGCCGGTCAAGGTCAGTGCCGCCACCGCTGTACTTGAGCTGGCGTGCCACCTTGGCCTGCTTGGCCCTAGCCCGGCCGCGCCCCATTGGCTCGACCCCCTCTAACGTACGGAACCCGACAGGTCCCTGCTCACCGCGCTTTGTCGTTGCCCGCTAACACGGCAGATCCCGGCTGTTCGTGCGCGCACGGCTAACCCGCCGCAACTCCGCCCGCCGGAGTGCGCCGCGCTCGCCGTGACGGTACAGGTATAACCGTACCTGCTTTGAGCGCTAGGCGCCGCTTCAGATTCCGGCGAAGCGATCACCGCCCGAGGTAAATGCCGCGAAGCCGGCCTATTTCGGCGATCCTGCGCTCGGCCAGCCGGTCTGCCGCGACCGCAGGCGGAACGCCGTCAGCGGCAGCGGCGGTCAGGATCTGCCTTGTTGTGGTCAGGATCTGAGCGGCTTTGGCCTTGGCCCGGTCAAAGCTGAAGCCGTGCAGCTCGTCGGCCACCTGGATGACGCCGCCGGCGTTTACCAGGTAGTCCGGTGCGTACACAATCCCCTGGTCAGCCAGCATCTTCTCGACACCCGGATGCGCCAGCTGGTTGTTCGCCCCGCCGCAGATCACCCGTGCCGTGAGCACCTCGGCCGTGGCTTCGTCGACGGCACCCCCGAGCGCACACGGCGAGTAGACGTCGAGCGAGCTGCTGATCAGCTCAGTCCGGCTGGCGGCGACCGTTACCGCCGGATGCTGGGCCTTAACCCGCTCGATGGCGGCCCGGCTCGTATCGAAGATCACTACCTGCGCGCCCTCGGCGGCGAGATGGCCGACGAGCCGGTGCCCGACCTTGCCGACGCCCTCGATGCCGACCGTCCTGCCGTCCAGGCTGGTGCTGCCCCAGACGTGCTCAGCGCACGCGCGCATGCCCTGGAACACGCCGAACGCGGTGAGCACCGAGGAATCACCGGCACCGCCGTTCGGCACGGTCCGGCCGGTGACGAACCTGGATTCCCGAGCGACGATGTCCATGTCCTCGCTACAGGTGCCAATGTCGCAAGCGGTGATGTAACGGCCGCCCAGCGACTCGACAAACCGGCCATACGCGCGGAGCAGTGCCTCGGTCTTCAGCGTGTCCGGATCGCCGATGATGACGGCCTTGCCGCCACCGAGGTCCAGCCCGGCCAGCGCGTTCTTGTAGGCCATGGCCCTGGACAGGTTGAGTACGTCCGCGAGCGCGGCGCTCTCGCTCGGATACGGGTAGAACCGCGTCCCGCCCAGGCCAGGGCCGAGCGCACTGGAGTAAATAGCGATGATGGCGCGCAGCCCGGACTGCTGGTCCTGGCAGAACACGACTTGCTCATGCCCGCCCGGTCCGCCGACCGTGCTCGCGGTGGTCGCATCGTCAGCGACATCCGGCCCAAATACGGTGGTCACGTCCGTGGGCTCCCAAGCTACGGCTCTGTCCGGTGTCTTCGTTGACGCCGGATCGGCCACCAGCCTATAGCGGCACGCTGGACCGGGCGGCAGTGCGCTGACGATACTTACTTGCGCGTAGCCCTTTGCCCAGACGGGTACGGCATGTCACGATTAGTCATGCTGCCTAAAGCGCGACAAGTGGCAGGTTTTCGGCTGCTTTCTGCGTCGCTGGCGGGCAGGCTGCAACGGTGTCCGAGGCACGCCACAGATGCCCGTTCGGGCAAAAGATCCGGAACCTGATTATCTGGCGGCAAGTCAGGGGATTAATGGAGCAGTTCGGCCGGTTGACAGCCAAACAGGGATAGCGTGTCAGGCCACAGGGTTACCCGGTCACACGGGAAACAGAGCTATCCGACCGGCTAATGGGCCAGGGCGTCGCGAGTGACGCCAGGGAGGGAGGATTCGGGCAGCTGAGCCGTTGCGCCGTCGGTGTTTCCGGCTGGGGAGTGCGCACGTCATAGGGCCGAACTGGAGGAGATCGGCACCATACGGGTCGCGTACATGGTGGGGCGGACGCGGCGGGATGGACACAGCGGCAACCGAGCTAAGTAGCTGATGAGAGGCGCGGATGACTTTTCCGAATCTGCCCGTTGCGACGCTGCGTGTCGCTAGAATCACGCAGCGTGACAGGATGTGGGGGCACGCCGCGGCGACACTCGCATTACTTTGCTCCCGGTTGTCGACTTGTCACCGCTGGTGATGGCAATATGGTCTCAGCGGACTATATGGGACATCCAGTGCAGGCTTCGCTAGGAGCCATGAACAGGAAAGAAGAAGAAGTAAGGATCACAAGACTGGTCCAGGAGGAGAGGCCGTCATTATGTCAGCACGTACACCAGAGGCCGAGCCGCTGCTCACGCCGGCAGAGGTCGCAACGATGTTCCGGGTTGACCCGAAGACAGTCACCAGGTGGGCGAAGGCAGGAAAACTCACGTCGATCCGGACGCTCGGCGGCCACCGCCGGTACCGGGAGACCGAGGTCCGTGCCCTCCTGGCGGGCATCCCGCAGCAGCGCTCAGAGTAAGGCCGTGGCCGTGGCCTGGCTGTGCTATTGCCAGGACAGCGGTGCGCACCGCACTGTTAGTGAGCGGCCACACCAGTGAACAGATTGGGGGGGTCGACCCCGGCCGTCAGCACTCCGCATTGGGGGGCGCGCTTCGCGTTCGATGCGATGAGGAGCCTTAGGCCAGTGATGTCGCCGGGGTCGATCCGGCCTCCCAGGTCGGATAGCCGGGAGACCGGCGAGAGTAAGCCCATGTAACTGCCGGGAACGGCGTCGATCAGGCATCCGTGTGCAGTCTGTGCGCGGTGCCTGGAGTGTCATGTCGGCTCATGATGGTAACTGTACGTAGTCTTTCAACAACTTTTCGTAATCGCCTTTGCCGGCGACGGGTCACGACGATACTGAGGCTCAGGCCGTCGTGAGGCCGGCGCACAGCGCGGCGGCACGATCGACGTCGTGTCGCGCGGCGACCGGACCGGTGCGCCAGGCGAGGGCCGGAAGCGCCGTGGGGGCACCGCTCGAGAGCGGGGTAGTACGGCGCTGCGAGGGAGGTATGGACGATGCGTGATCCGGACTTGATGCAGCGCGCGGACCGCGCAGCTATCGCGCTGGAGCAGGCGTGGGAGCGCTGGCGCGCGATGCACGGACTCGGCGGGGAGCCGTTACCGCCGGTGTCGAGTTATGTCGGGTACTCGCTGGAAGAGCCCTGGGGCCAGCCCCGTGTCGTGTTCGGGCTACGGGCGGACGAAGCCGAGCTGCTCACGTCGCTGCTTGACGGTCACGACTGCGTGGGATCGGTGTACTCAGAAGTTGGCGCGCGGCTTGACTGGCGGCTCCCCGGGAGCGGCCCGGCGCCGATGGCGGCTCGCGGCTACGGCGGTCCGCTTGGCGTGCCCGCGCAGGCACCGCCGCCCGGGATTGACCTGCTGCCGCCGGGCCCGCCCAACGGATTCGCGGTCGGCCGGCTGGGCGGCGAGGACGCGACGTCAGCGGATGAACATGACGACGGCAGCGAGCGGCGCCGGGCCGCGCCGCGAGCGGCCGAAGTCGGCCCGGCGAGGGGTCGGGTGGCCCGTACGGGCCGACCGGAGCGGACCAGCCGGCGTCAGCCGGAGGCGGTTGCCGACGGCGCCGAGGAGACGACCGGACCGGGCGAGGCTGACTGGCCAGTCGAAGACGGCGAGCTGTCACCGGCGGACCTGGCCGCCGACGGAGGCGCTGCCACATCGGATGTCCCGGAGTCACTGCTTGAGCCCTTGCCCGACACGCCGGACCGCCGAACACGCTCAGAAGATGCGGTAGGCGAGCCGGGTGCAGCCACCGGCACAACCCGGGGGCCTGGCTACCGCGGACCGCGCTATCAGGGCTTTCCGCCCCGTTACGATCCCGGCCAGAGGGACTCGTCCGCAGGGCCGGACGCCATCGCGGACGACGGGGAAGACGTCGATGTCGCCGCCGAAGTGACGCCCGGCCGAAGGTCGCACGCCAGCAAGCTGAGCCGGTCCGCTCGCCGACGCACGCAGGGCGGCTAACCGGTCGGAGCGGCGGATCTCGCCAACGGCAGTAGTGGTGCGCACCGCTGCAGCGGTGCCGACTTCCCGGCAGCAGCGCTGCGCACCGCTGCGCGTGTCAGTGCCGTGCCGCACACTCGGGATGTGCGGATGGCGCTGGTGGCGGGAGCAGGCGCGGGTGGGCTGCTCCGCTCGCTCGGCGATGACGGAACCCCGGCCGGGCCGGCCGAGAAGGTAGCAGACCTGGCCCATGTCGTCGCCGCGCAGGAGGCTGCCGGCCAGGTTCGCTGGGTGTGGCGATCGGCCCGGCTCGGTTACCCGGCCCTGCTGCGATCCGGCGCTCGCGTCAGCCGCTGTCACGACGTTGAACTCATCGGGTCGCTGCTGCGGGCACGTGACGGCCGGGCCGGGCCGTCGCCGGCTGGCCACCCGGCGAGTCCGCTGCACAGTACCGTGCAAGGGGCCGACGCCGAGCCCGCGACGCTGCCGTTCGACACCGGTGACGCACCGGAGCCAGACGAGGCAGCGCAGCTTGCGGACCTGATCACGGCGCACGCGGACCAGCTGGCCCGGATCAGGGCCGATCCAGACCAGGCGAAGTTCGGCCTGCTCGCGGCCGCCGAGTCAGCCGGCGCACTGGCGGCCGTCGAGATGACCGCGGCGGGCCTGCCGTGGCGAACTGACGTGCACGACCGGCTACTCACCGGTCTGCTCGGCGCACGTCCGCCGGTGATCACCGGGCCCGCGTTGCGCCCGGCGAAGCTCGCCGACCTGGCCGGGCAGATAACCACCGCGCTCGGCGCGACCCGTCCGGTCAACCCGGAATCGCGGACGCAGCTGCTCCGCGCACTGACGGCCGCGGGCGTCCGGGTGTCGTCGACGAGATCCGCTGCGCTGCGGCAGATCGATCACCCGGTCATCCCGCTGCTGCTCGAGTACAAAGAACTGGCGAGGCTGCACGCGGCGAATGGCTGGTCGTGGCTGGATGCCTGGGTGTCGGGCGGCCGGTTCCGGCCCGAGTACGTCGTCGGTGGCGTGGTGTCCGGCCGGTGGGCCTCCCGCGGTGGCGGCGCGTTGCAGATCCCGAGGCTGTTGCGCCAGGCCGTCGTCGCCGACCCTGGCTGGACGCTCGTGGTGACCGACGCCGCTCAGCTCGAGCCCAGGGTCCTGGCGGCGCTAGCCGGTGACCGTCCGTTCGCCCAGGCCGCTGCCGCCGGCGATCTCTACGAAGCGGTCGCCGCGGCGATCGGCAGCGACCGCAGCCAGGCAAAGGTCGCGCTGCTGTCGGCGATGTACGGCGGGACCGGCGGTGACGGCGGACAGTCCCTGGCCTTGCTCCGCCGACGATTCCCGCAGGCCGCCGCGTTCGTCGAGAACGCGGCGCAGGCGGGAGAGGAGGGGCGCGTGGTCAGGTCCGTGCTCGGCCGGACCTGCCCGCCGCCCTCGGCGGCGTGGCTCTCGCTGACGAGCGAGTCAGGCGACCCGGACGAAGCGCGCGACCCGGGCGCGGCGGCTGCCGCCCGCGCTCGTGGCCGGTTTACCCGCAACTACGTCGTCCAGGCCAGCGCTGCAGACTGGGCTCTGGTCATGCTCGCGTTGCTGCGGACCCGGCTCGCTGCCGCGCAGGCTGGTACCGGCGTTCCCCGCCCTGGTCAGGCGGAACTCGTGTTCTTCCAGCACGATGAGGTCATCGTGCACTGCCCGGCTGAGGATGCGGCGGAGGTCGTGGCCGCGATCGACGGCGCGGCGGCCGACGCCACCCGGCTGGTCTTCGGCGACACGGACGTGAGCTTCCCGATGAGTACCGCCGTAGTCGACTGCTACGCCGACGCCAAGTGACCGCGGCTGCGGCCACCGAGCGTCACATCGAAGGACCGTAGTAGATGGTGACCACGATGTTGCCGGGCTCCACATTGAGCGTGGGGAAGTTCGCGGGCGAGGTGGCAGTAGCGCTGACGCTGACGCTGACCTGAACCTGTTCGCCGGGCTGGAGGGTGCCGCTTGCTGGCGTGACAATGACGTACGACTCGCCTGGTGCCGAGATCGTGTACGTCACTGGCCCGCCCTCGGCCGTCAGGGTGAAGGTTGCAAAGACCGGGCTCGGGCTCGGCAGGTTCACAATGCTCGGCGACTCTTGCAGGGTGCCGGGCGAGAGTCCGGGAGACGGGCTCGCCGTCACCACGACTGGCACGGCCGTCGGGCTGGCAGTCGTCGGGGTTGGCGCTGGCGTCGACGGGCCGGTTGTTGCAGCTGGTTTGGCTGGCACGGTGATGGTCACCGTGACACCGCCTGGGCGAACATCTGCCGCGGTGTGCTTGTGCTTCAGCGCGTAGGCCGCTGAACCGCCACCGGCCAGGAGTATCACGACGACGGCGGCCGCGTAGAGCGCAGGGTGCGCGCGGATACCACGGTTGCGGCTCCGCCGGGCCGGGCTGAGCTGGACGGGGAAGCCCGCAGGGCTGAACCGGCCGGCCCTGCTGACCACGTGCGCGCGGTAGCTGATCGCGTCGGAGGAGTTGTCCGACACCAGGTGCAGCACCTGCTGTCGCAGACCTGGCGGCAGGGCGATGACGGGGAGAACGCTGAACAGGGCCGCTGGGCTGAGCTCGCGCCGCTTGCGCTCGCCGCAGATCTCGCAGTTTTCTATATGTCTGCTGACGCGCTTGCGCAGCAGGATGGTGAGCGTGCCATCCCAGTCGGCCAGCATCGCGTCAAGCTCCGCGCACGCCGCGCGACCGGTGCGCGCGACAAGCAGCGCGCCCAGTGAGCGCTCGAGCTGACCACGGGCCCGAGATGCCAGTGCGTGCGCCTGATTCAGCGGGACACCGAGTGCATCGGCCAGGTCCTGCCCCTCCACCTCATTCCTAAGGTTCAGCTCGATGACCTCGCGGTCGCCAGGATTCATGCCTGCGAGCGCAGCGGCGACGAGATCTCTCAGCTCGGCCCGGCCTGCTTCCGACGAAGCGTCAGTCAGCGTGTCGCTCACGTCGCCCGCCTCGTCGAGCGACGCCAACCGCACTCGCCCGCGGAGCCGCCGGTAGCACTCATTCCGCGCGACCGCGTAGAGCCATGGCCGCAGCCGGTCTGGATCCCGCAGGCTGCCCAGCTTCGCGGCGGCGATGACGAACGTGTCCTGCACTGCGTCGGCGGCGTCAGCGGGCTCGCCCAGCAGGGACCGGCAGTAGGCGTGCAGGACCCCGGCGTAGCTGTCATAGGCCGCCGCAAGGCCAGCCGGGTCGCCGGCGACGATGGCCGCGACGATCTCACGATCGCGCATGGCCCAACCGTAGGGGGACAAGAGCCAGGGTGGACAGCTGCGAGGCCCAGCTGCAGCCGGATTTCTCGGCCCTCGCCTGCCGAGCGCCGGGCCTGGCCGCGGTCGGCCAGCGCCCGGCGCTCAGTGGCGTGCATCGCCGGTTAACTGCAGTAGCTGTCGATAGGGATCTGGCTCGACCAGCGCCCGGACACGATGTCCAGGGCCGTCACGTAGTAGTCCGACGGGTCTGTCGGCATCTGGACTGACGTCGGGGCGTAGAACGACGCGCCCGGCAGGCCGGCGATGGAAGTAGCTGTGACCTGCTGCGACCAGACCACCGTGCCGTCGCTGCCGCGCACCTCCACCAGTACAGGGCCGAAGTTGAACGCGTCGCCGGCGACCTCGACGTTGGTGCCGATCACGCAGAGGTTGAGCAGAGCAACGCGGCTGGCGGCCTGCGAGTTGTCATAGGCGGCCTGCGACCGCACGGCCGGCGTGACGCATGTGTAGTCGTCGGGGACAACCTGCCGCCAGACGTAGCCCTGGATGCAGGTGTACTGGCCGTAAGCGCCGCCGCCCGGCTGGATCCGGCTGATGGCCGCGGCGTCGTCGGCCAGCGCCTGCGCATGATTCGCCGGCGTCACGCACACATAGTCGCCGGAGTAGGCCTGCCGCCAGACGTAGCCGATCAGGCACGGCGCGTTCGGGTCGCCGATCGTTCCGGTGGGCGTCGGCAGCTTTGTGCCTCCGGTCGTGCCGCTTCCAGACCCTGAACCAGACCCAGAGCCCGATCCCGAGCCTGAACCCGAGCCCGAGCCTGAACCCGAGCCCGTGCCGGACCCGGAGCTAGCGCCGTTCCCGGATCCAGCAGCCGATCCAGATCCTGCTGAGCCGTTTCCTGATCCTGATCCGGTCCCTGCCGACCCGGCCGGGCTGGCCGAGCCACTGGTGCCGGCGCCAGACGACGGCTGTGCACTGGGGCTGGCGCTCGCGTGTGCGGCGCCAGCCCCGGTGCCCAGCGCAGACGTGGCCGCGCTCACGGGCGTGCTGTGATGCACCGGCAGCAGCACTGCCGCCGTCAGTGCGGCGGCTGACGCGAGCCCACCGGCAATGATGGCTGCTGCTCGGCCAAGTGTGTTCATCGGTTCTCCTCCCGGTGCGCCCCTGCCCACCACGGTGGGCGAGGGCATCTGTTCGTTTCACCGGTAGGAGTCGCGAGCCGGTAGCTCGCCAACAACTTTTCTAACAGCGGTGCCGTACCGCTGGCGCGGGCGGCGAGTTAGTAGCCGCCTGGTGCGCTCAGTCCGGGGCCAGGCTGTGCCGGGCTCGTCGCGATGGAGCCTTGTCCACCGCTGGGGGCGGCACCGGAGCTACTTCACTGGTGCAGTACATGCAGCGCGTGGCGGCGCTCGGGATCTCGCTGAGGCACTCCGGACACGGGCGCTCGGTGGCGGCCTTGTTCCGGTTGGCAAGCGCGGTCATCTTGGCCGCAGGCGCGACGATGAGCCAGTACACAACGGCGGCGATCACGAGAAACGAGATGGCTGCGTTAATGACAGCGCCGTAGGTGAAGGTTGAGTGGTGGACCGTGAAGGAGAGTTTGCTGAAGTTGAGCTTGTTGCCGGTGATGGCCGTGATGAGCGGGGTGATCATGTCCGCGACTAGAGCCTGGACGATGGCGTTGAAAGCCACGCCAATGACCACCGCGATGGCAAGGTCGATCAGATTGCCCCGCATCAGGAATTTCCGGAAACCACCCATACTCATCCTCCAGCCGTCATCGGCAGCAGTATCGCGACCGAGTCAGCAGGCCGCGACTTTACCAGTGATCGCTGCCGGCTTGACCTGATCGTAGAAGGATGTCGGCGCTCGGCCCAGCCTCGGCGACGGCGGGATGCAGGCGGCGCGCGGTCGGCCCCGCGACGGCATGCCGGTAGCGCCCGGCGTGATAGAGAGACAGCATGTCGGAGATGCTGCGGTGAGCCTGGCCGTCACGGTACGCGGCATTACCATTCCGCCCGACGAGCTGACGTGGCGGTTTTCCCGGTCGCAGGGACCGGGCGGCCAGTCCGTCAATACCACCGACAGCCAGGCAGAGCTCTCCTTCGACTTGGCCGGGTCGGCCATCCTGCCGCCTGTGCTCAAGGAGCGTGCGCTCGCGGCGCTGTCGGACCGGCTATCCGGCGGGACCATCACCGTGGCCGCCAGCGAGCATCGGTCACAGCTGCGCAACAGGGAGGCGGCCGCCGCGCGCCTCAGCGCCCTGCTCACCGCGGCGACGGCAGCACCGAGGCCGGCGCGGCGCCCAACCCGCCCGACGCGGGCGTCGGTCGAGCGGCGGCTCGCGGATAAGCAGCGGCGAGCCGCGCTCAAACGGCTGCGTCGGCCGACCGAGGACTGAGGCGCTGCGGGTAGTGCGCTGATCACCTGCGCGGCAGGCGGCTCGCTACCCTTGACCGGTGAGTAGCGCGCCAGGCCAGGACGAAGGCAGTCGGTCCAGCCCGCCCGCCGGCTCTGGTGAGCCCGGGGCCCGGCGCGCGACCACCGCACGGCCCCGATACCGGGCCGGGCGCTCGGGTAACCCGGGCAGCGTGCGCCGGCCTGGCGGTTCCCATCGCGCCGTCGCCGGGCGCACCGAAACCGACCGCCGCCGCCGCGAGTTGTCCCAGAATTACCTGCGCGGCCAGCAGGCGGCGCGCCAGTTCCTCGCCGCGGTGCGGCCCGATCCAGGCAGCCTGTGCATCGAGGTGGGCGCGGGTGAGGGCATCCTGACCGCGCGGCTCGCCGCGTTGTTCGGCGAGGTCGTCGCCTATGAGATTGACGAGAGCCTTGCGGGCCGACTCGCGGCGCGGGTGGCCGACCGGCCGAACGTCCGCGTGGTGCCCAGCGATTTCCTCGCTGCCCGGCCGCCATCCCGGCCATTCCAGGTCGTGGGTAACGCGCCGTTCTCGCTCACCGCGCCGATCGTCGAGTGGTGCCTGCGCGCGTCCCGGATGACCGCTGCCACGCTCATCACCCAGCTGGAGTACGCGCGGAAGCGGACCGGCGGCTACGGGCGGTGGACTCAGCTGACGGTCAGCACATGGCCGCAGTTCAGCTGGCAACTGGCAGGCACGATCGCGCGCACCGAGTTCCGCCCGGTGCCCAGGGTCGACGCAGGCATCCTGCGGCTCTCGCGCCGATCCGAGCCGCTGGTCAGCCCAGGGCGGCTGGCGGCATACCGGCGGCTGGTGCAGGCAGGATTCAGTGGGGTCGGCGGCTCTGTTCAGGCCTCGCTCCGCCGGTCCTATCCGCCGGAGCAGGTGGCGGCGGCGTGCGGCGAGGCGGGCGTGGACCGGCGCACGGTCGTCGCATACGTGAGCCCGGACCAGTGGGTGCAGATTTTCCTGCTGCTCGACGGCTGGGCCAGCAAGGCAGTGGGTCCGCGGTCAGCGCGTCCCCGTGCTGCTCCCGACCGGACCGCCCGGCCACGCTCATAGGCCGTCAGGGCGCTGTGGTGCCGCTCCGCCCGTACTTGTCCTCCAGCCGGACCACGTCCTCGCGCCAGCCAGGCTCAGCGGTCGATGCCTCCGCGATGATGAGATCCGTGATGGCCGTGATCCGGTGGACGGTGCCCGCCGGCAGGTGAATGGCGTCTCCCGGCCCGAAGTGCTGGCTGACGAGCGCGTCTGCCGACGGCCCGTACTCGACCAGGGCGGCCCCGGACAGCACGAACTGGGTTTCGTCCTTCTCCCGGTGGTACTGCAGATTCAGCCCGTGCCCGGCCGTGACGTGCAGGAT
>JASHSZ010000134.1 GCA_030040815.1 Streptosporangiaceae bacterium | reverse complement strand
GGTCGGCGTCGGCCCGTCCGCTACCCCTCGCTCCCGGCTGGAGCCTGCGCGGCACGAGCCCTGACGGACGAGCTCGCGGCCCATGCCCGAGCCGACGGTGGCCACCACGGCCAGCTTCCCCGTGAACGACTCCACCGGCGTCACGCCACCTTGCCGGTGGCCTGCGGCTGCGGCTGGACGAGCGCGGCAGTCTGCTCGGCGCAGATCTCAGCCATGGCCTGCGCAGCACCCCGGCAGATGCCGGGGAAGTTCAGGTAGCCGTGCGGCATGCCGACGTACTCGGTCAGGCGCACTGGCACCCCCGCCGACCGCAGCGCCGCCGCATACCGAAGGCCGTCCTCCCGCAGGGGGTCGTGCTCGGCCACCTGGATCAGTGCCGGCGGCAGCCCGCTGAGGTCGGGGTCGAGCAACGGCGACAGACGCGGGTCGGCGGGGTCGGCGTCCCCCAGATAGGCCCGGCGGAACACCTGCATGTCCGACTCGGAGATGATGAGCGAATTCGGCGCCGCTGCGGACCTGTGCGTCATGTCGGTCGGCGGGTAAAGGAGAGCCTGATGCCCGATCTGCGGCCCGCCGCGGTCCCTGGCCAGCAGGCACATCACCGCCGAGAGGTTGGCCCCAGCGCTCTCACCCATGACCCCGATCCGCGGCGACACCGCCCCGCCCGCAGCGGCGCCTAGGTCGGCGGCGCTCTCCGCCGCCCAGTTCAGCGCCGCATAGCAGTCGTCTACCGCGGCGGGGAACCGGTGCCCCGGCGCCAGCCTGTAGTCGACCGAGACGACGACGGCGCCGACGGTAACGGCCACTGAGCTGCACATCCAGTCGCCCATGCGAAGGTCGCCGAAGACGAATCCGCCGCCGTGGATATACAGCACGAGCGGCAGGGCGCCCGAGCCCGCGGCGGCAGGCCGGTACACCCGCACCGGGAGGTCGCCGCCAGGCCCGCTGATGGTCAGGTCACGCAGCTCCGTGCCGGGCAACACTGCCCCGAAGATGCGGTTGGTGATCGCATTGCTCGGCATGTGCCGGGATTGCATAGCGATAAGGTCGGCATCGCTTTTCCCGCCGGCCGAGCCTTGTCGCTTCACGAACCACGCCCAGGCTCGCACCCGGCGGTCGATCGGTGCCATCCGCGCTCGCCTTTCCAGCCACGGTCACCGGCAGCGCCCGGCGCTCCGCGACACTCGGTCGCTCTGGCCGAGAATGCTAGTTCGCGGCGGCGGCTGGTACCAGAGGTCAGCAGTCGCCCGCTGACAGCCGAATGCAGGCCAGCGGCTCGACCTCAGCCGGGCGTCACGGGTCCGTGGTCAGGTGATGCGGCCCGCCGGGCTTGGATGCCGCTGCCCGTGGCGCGCGTCGACCGGACGGCCCCTGCTGCGCTTGCGCATCCACAGAAGGATGGCGGCCACGACGAGCAGGAAGCCGAAGACGAGCAGAGCGAGCGGCAGCGCCACGCCAAAGGCCGTGATCGCGCCGCCGCCGCTGTTCGCGTCAGACACGGCCGCCGACAGGCTCGCCGGGCTGGCATGGTAGCTGTCGGACAGCACCGGGGTCACGGGCGCGAGCGCGCCGCTCGGCAACCTGACTGCGGCTGTCTCGGTCTCGTTGTTGGCAACGTTCACCACTAGCCCGGTAGCCGGCGCCACGAAGTAGGTGTTGCTGGCCTGGTAGGTGTAGGCGAGCGGGATGGTCGTAGCGTGCGGGAACACGGTGGCCAAGCTCGCGGCCTGGCTCGGTGTGATCACGCCGCCGGCGATCAGCTTGGGCACCAGCGAAGTCGGCAGCGACGCCGGCAGGCTCCCCAACACCTGCGGGTTCTTGATCGGCGTCGGCGGGACGGTGGCGTGGTACTCGTAGGTGGTGATGCCGCCCTGCGTCGACTCGCCCACATACCGCACCGGCGTGGTGGTGTTGGTGAGCGGCACCCAGCCGGTGTAGGTCTGCTTCTTCGCGCCTAGCGGCCAGCTGACCGTCAGGCCCTTGGCGGGCGTCACGACCCAGCTGCTGGGGTGGGGAGCGGTTGCCGCGAGGGTCTTCCGGTCGAGCGAGTAGTGCGAGTCGGTTCTCGCCACCTGGCTGCCAGACGCCTTGACGGTGCGGATGTCCTGCACCAGGGCGGAGCTGCCCGAGGTCTGGAGCACCTTGACCTGGTCGGTGAGCGTGGCCGGCAGGTTCGTCCTGACGGCCAGGGCGACGGGGTTGAACAACTTCTGGATCGTGCCGTCGTAGGTCCGGGTTTTGCTGTAGTTGCTCGGCAGCTGCGCGACAAAGGACGGCGTGATCCACCACGCGAGTAGCGCCGCGAACAGGAGAAATATCAGTCCGATCACGCCGCACGTGACTGCAGCCTTGCGCATGACGGCTCCCGTTGGCGCATGCCGCCCAGGCTGCCCGTTACCGGCCCGGCTCACACAGCATGCCTCTGGTTACGCTTTCCCGCCGTCGCGGGTGTCCGCATCGCCCGTTGCAGGTGAATCGGCTCCGGGTATTGACCGGCACTATGCCGGTCATCAGTGCTTTTATCCGCGGCTGGGAACGAATTCATCGACCGCGCGGGACCAGCATGAGAAGATTGCCCGCCAGGAGCCCGAGCGCACGCGCGACGCACAAGCACACAAGCACGCCCGGCCGCGAGGGAGACGCCGATGAGATGGCAGCACGTCATCTGGGCGTTGATCGTGATCGGTGCGGCAGCGGTTGCCTGGCTGGCTGGCGGCGTCCTCGCTCTGATCGTCGTGGTGATCGCGGCGCTGCTGGTCGTCTCGTATCGGTGGCAGCGCCGGGCCGGAGCGTGGCGGTCAGGAAGACCGACGAGACAGCGTCGCCGCGAGGTCGGCCGGGTCATCGCCGCGAAGCTTCCTGGTCGCGACCACCCCGAGCCTGACCCGGTCGAGGCGTGGGTCCGCGAGCGCTCGCTCTACGATCTTTTCGATGATCGAGCCAACAGCCCGCCAGGGAACGCCGACCCGAGCAGGTGATCGGACTGGCCGATCCTGCTCCCCCAGCCGTCCCGCTCTTGCTACCGGGTACGATTTCACACGAATCCGGCGCGCCGTCTTCCGCGGCCCCTTTACGCTGATCAAGGGCCCGCATCCAGGGGATCGGCTGGGCTGCACGAAGGTAACCGGG
>JASHSZ010000133.1 GCA_030040815.1 Streptosporangiaceae bacterium | reverse complement strand
CCACGACGTTCCGCGCCGTGCCGGTGACGGTGCCGGCGGTCGTCGTGACGTCGGCGTCCAGCGCGAGGGCGCCGATGACAGACCCGTCCGCCAGACCGGGCAGGTAGCGCTCTGCCGCCGCCGCGCCGTCACCGTTCTCGGCCGCGCGCGTGAGCGCGAGCACGGCCGCCGCAGTGGACAGGAACGGTGACGGCAGCAGCACCCGGCCGAGTTCCTCCACCGCGACGGCGACCTCGCGCGGTCCCGCCCCAGCGCCGCCGTGCCGTACGGGCACCGCGAGCGCGCAGAGGCCGAGTTCGCTGGTCAGTCGTTCCCATACCTGTCGGTCGTAGCCAACCGGACTTGCCATGGCCGTCCGCACCCGCTCCGGCGTGGCGTGCCGGTCGGCGAAGGTGCGGACCACGTCGCGCAGCGCGGCCCGCTCAGCGGTGTCGGCGAAGTCCATCAGCGCGGCCCGCGCGGCAGGCCGAGCTTGCGCTCGGCGATCACGGTGCGCTGGATCTCGGCCGAGCCGCCGTAGATCGTCTCGGCCCGGCTGAACAGGAAGAGCCGCTGCGCGTCATCGAGCTCGTAGCGGGGTCCGACGACGGTCGCCGCGGGACCGGCCACGTCGACGGCGAGCTCGCCGAGTCGCTGGTGCCACGGACCCCAGATCAGCTTGACGACGTTCGCCTCAGTGCCGGGTGCGCTGCCAGGCACCGGCGCCAGCGTGGCCAGCGTGGTGTAGCGCAGCACCTGCAGGCCGACCCAGGCCTCGACGATGCGGGCGGCCAGGTCCGGGTCGTCGATGGCGCCCGTCGCCCGCGCGGTCGCCAGCACCGCCTCGAACTCGCGCTGGTATCCCAGCTGCTGTCCGAACGTCGACACGCCGCGCTCGAAGCCGAGCGTCCCCATCGCGACCCGCCAGCCTTCTCCCGGCGTGCCGACGATGTCGTCGGCCTGGGTCCTGGCGTCGTCGAAGAACACCTCGTTGAACTCCGAGGTGCCGGTCAGCTGCACGATCGGGCGGACCTCGATACCCGGCTGGCGCATGGGCACCAGCAGGTAGGACAGGCCACGGTGCCGCTGCGCTGCCGGGTCGGTGCGGGCGAGCACGAAGCACCAGTCCGCGACGTGGGCGAGCGACGTCCAGACCTTCTGGCCGTTGACATGCCATTCGCCGCCAGCCAGCCGCGCCCTCGTGGTGATCCCAGCCAGGTCAGATCCCGCTCCGGGCTCGGAGTAGCCCTGGCACCAGAGCTGAGTGCCGGTCAGGATCCCGGGCAGGAACCTGGCCCGTTGCGCCGCGGTGCCGAACATCAGCAGCGTGGGGCCCAGCAGTTGCTCGCCCATGTGACCGACCCGGCCGGGCGCGCCTGCGCGGGCGTACTCCTCGTAGAAAATCACCTGATGCCGCCACGGCAGCTCGCGGCCGCCATCGCTCGCCGGCCAGCCCAGTCCGATCCAGCCGTCCTCGCCGAGCCGTCGCTCCCAGGCCATCCGCTCCGGCACAAGCTCGTGCTCGCGGCCCGGTCCCCCGGTCCCGACGAGCGGGGCGAACTCGCCGGTCAGGTGCGCAGCGAGCCAGCCGCGTACGTCGGCACGGAAGGTTTCCTCGTCGGGTGCCGCCATCGGGTCAGTCCTGTCCCGCCTGCTCGTCCCGCTGCCGCGCATCCCGCATCGACCGGGCGTCCTGACCGGCCAGCGAGTCCGCCCCGACCTCCGCGTTGTGCGCGTGCGCGAGGTGGTGGAGGCCGAACACGGAGTCCATGCCGACCTGCAGGCCCATGGCGTCCTCCGCCTGGTTAACCGCCTTCTTCGTGAGCGCGAGGCCGAGCCGGGGCATCGCGCTGATCTTGGCGGCCAGGGCGGTCACCTCGGCGGCCAGGTCCTCGCGCGAGACCACGCGGTTGATCATGCCGAGCTCGTAGGCGCGGGCCGCGCTGATCCGCTCGCCGAGGAACAGGAACTCCTTGGCATGCCGCGGTCCCATCACCCACGGGTGGGCGAAGTACTCCACGCCGGGGATCCCCATCCGCACCACCGGGTCGGCGAAGAACGCGTCTTCTGCGGCCACGATGAGGTCGCAAACCCAGGCGAGCATCAGGCCGCCGGCAATGCACGCCCCGTGCACCTGCGCGATCAGCGGCTTGGGCAGCTCGCGCCAGCGCCGGCACATGCCGAGATAGACCTCCTGCTCGCGGGCATACCGGCTGTCCCCGCCCTGCTTGCCGACGTGGTCCCACCACAGCCCGGCGCGCCGGTCGAAGGACCGGTCGATGTCACGGCCCGGCGTGCCGATGTCGTGCCCAGCCGAGAAGTGCTTACCGGCACCGGCGAGCACGACCACCGCAACGTCGTCGTCGGCTGCGGCCCGGTAGAACGCGTCGTCGAGCGCGTACGTCATGGCCGAGTTCTGCGCGTTGCCGTACTCGGGCCTGTTCATGGTCACCCTGGCGATCGGGCCCTCGACCGCGTACCGGACGACGTCGTCTGGCATGGGCCTCACTCCTCTCCGTCGGCCACGTCGGATCGACGTGCGTCTGTCCGGCCGAGCGAGTCCGGGCCGCGCCGGTCCGCGCTGAACGACTCGCGCAGCCGGTCGGACACGCCGGAGAGGTTCAGCTCGAACGTGTAACCCTGCTCGTAGCGGTAGCTCCGCTTGACGTCCCACGGATCGATGCCGTTGAACGCCTCCTTGGCCAGCCGAATGACCGCCGGGTCCTTGGCCGCGATCTGAGCCGCGACCTCCAGCGCCGCGGCGCGCAGCTGCGGGCACGGCACCACGCGCAGCACGGAGCCGAACGCGTGCAGCTCGGCTGCCGTTGCGGTCGCCGAGGTGTACATCATGGCCCTGGCCTTGTGCTGCGGCACGAGGCGGGACAGGTGCGTGGCCGCGCCGAGGGCGCCGCGGTCGACCTCAGGCAGGCCGAACGTAGCGTCCTCGCTCGCGACAATGACGTCCGCATTCCCGGCGAGCCCGACACCCCCGCCCAGGCAGAAGCCGTGCACCGCGGCAATCACCGGCACCGCGCACTCGTACACGGCCGCGAACGCGGCGAAGCAGCCGCGGTTCGCGCCGACCAGTGCGGTGAAGCCAGCGTCGGCCTGGATCTCCTTGATATCGACGCCGGCGCTGAACCCGCGGCCCTCGGCGCGCAGCACGACGACCCGCACCTGCGGGTCCATGCCGGCCGACCGGATGACGTCGGCCAGCTCGAACCAGCCCGCCACCGGCAGCGCGTTCACCGGCGGGTGATCGATCACGACCTCGGCGACACCGTCCACACGAGTGCTAGAGATCACGCGTCCCTCCGTCACGGGTGCTGGCTGGAGACCGAGACGACCTCCCCGGTCAGGTACGACGAGTAGTCGCTGGCGAGGAACACGATCACGTCGGCGACCTCCCACGGCTCCGCCGCGCGGCCGAACGCCTCGCGCGCCGACAGCTCGGCGAGGACTTCCTCGCTGGACACCTTCGACAGGTGCGGGTGCATCGCGATGCTCGGCGACACCGCGTTGACCCGGACCCCGGCCGGGGCGGCCTCGATCGCCGCGCACCGGGTCAGCGCCATCACCCCGGCCTTGGCCGCCGCGTAGTGCGCCTGGCCGGCCTGCGCCCGCCAGCCGAGCACCGACGCGTTATTGACGACCACGCCGCTGCCCCGCGGGATCATGTGCCGCAGCGCGGCCCTCGTGCAGCGGAACGTCCCGGTCAGCGTCACATCGAGGACGGTGCTCCACTGCTCGTCGGTCATCTCGACCAGCGGCGCGCTCCCGCCGAGGCCGGCGTTGTTCACCGCCACATCGAGATGGCCGTACTCGCCGACCGCGGCGTCGAACAGCCGCTGCACCTGCTCCTCCGATGTCACGTCGCAGATCAGCGCCAGCGGCCGCTCGCCGCCG
>JASHSZ010000132.1 GCA_030040815.1 Streptosporangiaceae bacterium | reverse complement strand
ATGCGGTAGACGATTCCGCGGCCAGGCTGCGCAGGATCGAGCGTGACCTGCACGACGGCGCTCAGGCGCAGCTGGTCGGACTGGCGATGAAGCTGGGCCTGGCGAAGGAGAAGCTCGACGGCGGTGCAGACACGGTGGCGCCCGCGGATCTCGACCGTGCCGTCGAGCTGGTCGACGCAGCGCACCGTAGCGCCATCGAGGCGATCAGCGAACTGCGCGTGCTGGCTCGCGGGATACACCCGCCAGTCCTCGACAACGGCCTGCCTGACGCGCTGACGACACTCGCCGCCCGGAGCGCCGTTCCGGTCGAATTGGTCCTGGACATCCCGGAGCCGCCATCCGCAGCGATCGAAACCATCGCGTACTTCTGCGCCGCCGAGCTCATTGCCAACGTAGCCAAGCACAGCGGAGCCCGGCACGCCACGCTCGAGGCCGTGCACGTGCCGGGTCTGCTGCGCGTCCGGGTCACCGATGACGGCCACGGCGGAGCCCGCGCGGATGCCGGGGGCGGGTTGCGCGGACTGGCCGATCGGATCCGTACCGTGGACGGCCGGATGGAGATCAGCAGTCCCCGCGGCGGCCCTACCGTGGTCACCGTGGAGCTGCCGTCGCACGCGTAAGGAGCTGGCGTACTGGCATGCGGATCGTCATCGCCGAGGACTCTGCCGTCGTGCGGGCCGGTCTGGTCGAAATCCTGACCGACCGCGGCCACGAGGTGGTCGCTGCCGTAGGTGACGCCGACGCGCTCCGTGCCGCGGTCGCCGAGCATGATCTCGACGTCGCGATCGTCGACGTGCGCATGCCACCTGGCCACACCGACGAAGGGCTGCGCGCCGCGATAGCGATCCGCCGAGACCGGCCGGGGCTGCCGATCCTGATGTTCTCGCAGTACGTCGAGACGCGGTATGCCGCCGACCTGCTCGGTATGCGCTCCGGCAGCGGAGCAGCAGGCGCGGCAGGCGTCGGCTACCTCCTCAAGGACCGAGTTGCGAACGTCGCCGAATTCGTCGACGCGCTCAGCCGGGTTGCGGCGGGCGGCACCGCGCTGGACCCCGAGGTCATTACCCAGCTGCTGGGAGCCAGCCGCCATACCAGCGCGCTGGCCGCGCTGACGGCACGAGAACGCGAGGTGCTTGCCCTGATGGCGGAGGGCCGGTCGAACGTCGGGATCGCCGACCGGCTGGTGATTTCCGAGCGGGCTGTCGAGAAGCACGTCAGCAACATCTTCGGCAAGCTCGGCCTGCCGGCCTCGGACGCCGATCACCGCCGCGTGCTCGCCGTTCTTGCCTACCTGGGGTCGTGAAGCCAGGACTCATGCCGCCGACGGTCAGGTTCGGCGGCGCCCCAGGCGCCAGCAGCAGACACCGATCAGGGCGAGCGCGAGCGCCAGGAAGATGGTGGTCTCGATCCACTGGAGGGCCCAGTAGCGGCTGGCGGGCTGGTAGGTGATGGCTTCGCGGATGCCCCGGCTGGCCATGCATTGGCCTGGGTCAGGGGCCTTGGCCGGCGGAGGCGGCGAACACCCCGCAGGGATTGTGGTGACAGGCTGCCCCGCGGCGTCGATGGCTCCGCTGGAGAGAATCCAGGCGCCAGGCTCGCCGGGTACGGCCGTGGCGGTCAGGTTGCCGAGGTTCACCCGCGCGGCCTCGACGAGCAAGGGGCCGGCGACGACCGACCGATCGGGTGGGATGAGGTGCGGGCGGACCCATAGCGGCATCGCGACCTGAACCGCGGCGAAGATGGCCAGGGTGACGGCGATCGCGGGCACGGCATGGCGGATGAGGGCCCCGGTCGCGGTTCCGAGAGCAAAGCAGAATGCCGCATAGCCGAGCGGGGTGATGCCGTGGCTGGCAAAGATCACATAGCTGAGCCGGCCCTGGCTGAACACGCCGGGGAACTGCCAGGACTGGCTGCCGCCGAGATCGACAGCCCTGCCGACGGGATACGCCCACCAGGCATACATGAGGCTCAGCACCTCGGTGACGATCACGGCAGCCAAGCCGGTCAGCGCCAGCTTCACCACGAGCCACCGGGTGCGGGTGATGCTCTGGGTCCAGGCCACGGCGAACGTGCGGGTCTCGAGCTCACGGGCGATTAGCGGAGCGCCCCAGAAAATGCCGATGAACGCGGGCGCGGCAAGGATGAGCCCGATGCCGAGTTCGTACGTGATCGGGTAAAGGCTGGTGGCCGCGAGCCGGCTGAGGAAGTCGCTGGCTGCGGTCCCGCAGGTAGCGCCACGGCACCCGGTGATGCCGCTGTCGGCGTACAGGTTGGCCAGGTGGGGTCCCGTGATCACCAGGATGACTGCGAAGGCGGCAAGTGCGGCCAAAGCCACTTTGGCCTGCAGGCGGAACTGCAGCCAGCTGAACCGGATCATGACATGACCTTCAGTCGTGGCCGGTCGGCGCGCTCGGCGGTAGATGCCGGGCCGCTTATATAGGCGATGACCAGGTCATCAAGCGTGACCGGCCGGACTGTCCAAGCGGGGTCATGGACAGGGCTTCTGGTGCGGACGAGGAAGATGCTCTGCCTGTCAGTGTGACTCTCCTCGATCACGTCCTGACTTGCTGGCAGGCTGGCCCGAGTCCGGCGAGGCCCGCAAAGCCAGTGGTGCGATGAGAGTAGCTCGCTGACCTCCCCGGCAACCAGCACCCTCGAGGCGACGAGCACGACCAGGTAGTCGCAGACCCGCTCCAAGTCGGCGATGAGGTGGGAGGAAAGCACGACGCTGACCCCCTGCGCAGCGACTGGTTCCATCAGGCTGCGAAAAAACTCACGCCGCGCGAGCGGGTCGAGGCTCGCGACCGGCTCGTCCAGGATGAGGCACTCGGGTCTCTTCGCGACCGCGAGAGTGAGAGCGAGCTGGGCACGCTGGCCCCCCGACAGCGTCCCCGCCCGCTGGCGCGGGTCAAGGCCAAGCTGCCGGATCCTGCCTTCGGCTATCTCGCTATCCCAGCCCGGGTTCAGCCACGCGCCCATCTGCAGATGCTGGGCAACAGAGAGCCGCGAATAAACGGGCGTGTCCTGGGCGACGAAACCGACCCGGCCTAGCTGCACCGGGCCATCTGCCGGAGTTGCGCCGAGAACTCTGATCGAGCCTGACGTCGGTGCCAGAAGCCCGACAGCCAGATGCAGCAGAGTGGTCTTGCCCGCGCCGTTTGGCCCGACGAGCCCCACAACCCGGCCTGCCGGGATCGCAAGCGTGCAGTCGCGCAACGCCCAGTGATTGCCGTACTGCCTGCCGAGGCCACTGGCCTCAATCACGAAGCTCATGCCACGCCCTCCGCGAAACAGTGACGGAACGCGGTGCGGTAGATCGCCTCGATGTCATCGGGTCCGAGGCCCGCAGCGCGCGCGGAGCGCAACCAGTCGGTCATCGAGCCGAGAAACCTGCTCTGGAGGGCAGGGTCGGTGCGGGGCATCGCCCGGGCAATGAATGTCCCCTGACCCGGCCGGGCTCGCACCAGGCCTTCGCGCTCAAGATCTCGGTAGGCCTTGAGCACCGTGTTCGGATTGATCGCCAGCTTGGCGACGACCTGCTGAGCTGTCGGCAGCTGGTCGCCCGGTTGGAGCAAGCCGAGCCGCAAGGCCTGATGAACCTGCTGGACCAGCTGCAGATAGGTGGCTACACCGGACGCGGTATCTAGCTGGAACTCGATCATAACCACGCTTTCACTAATCAGTTAGTGGAAGTAGGTTAGCGGTCACTGCGACTTAAGGCAAGAAGCACCGCGGACCGCATGACTGGCGTGCCCGCAGTCGACTTGGGGGAGCGGAGCGATGGCCGAGTCTGACTACGACCGATTCACCGCTGGTCGGCGGCACTCGGCAGGTCAGCGGCCTTGAGCTGCTACGTCGGGCCGGAGAGATTTGCACCCGCTGCTGCTTGACGCGGCGAACGACGTCAGCAGGAATGCGGACCGGCTGGCTCGCGTTCCCGTGCGGGTGAAGAAGATAGGTTTTCTTTCGTTCGGGCATTGGTCGTCATCTCCCGGCTCGCAGACAAGGTCGGCGTCAGACGCGCTGCTGCAGTCGATCGAGCTGGCGGTGGCCGCCGAAGAGCTAGGCGCGGACGGGGCGTACTTCCGCGTGCACCACTTTGCGAGGCAGCTGGGATCGCCGTTCCCGCTGCTGGCGGCCGTCGGCGCGCGTACCAACCGGATCGAAATCGGCACCGCAGTGATCGACATGCGCTACGAGAACCCGCTCTACATGGTCGAGGACGCAGGCGCTGCCGATCTCATCTCCGGCGGCCGCCTCCAGCTCGGGATCAGCCGCGGCTCACCGGAGCAGGTAATCGACGGCTGGCGGTACTTCGGCCACCAACCGCAAGAGGGCGAAACAGACGCCGACATGGCCCGCGGGCACGCCGAGGTGCTGCTCGAGGTGCTGCGCGGTAAGGGCTTCGCGCAGCCTAACCCCCGGCCCATGTTTCCGAATCCGCCTGGGCTGCTGCGCGTGGAGCCGCACTCAGAAGGCCTGCGCGACCGCATCTGGTGGGGCGCCGCGTCACAGCGGACCGCCGCGTGGGCAGCCGAGCTAGGCATGAACATGCAGAGTTCCACCCTGATTACCAATGAGTCAGACAAACCCTTCCACGTGCAGCAGGCGGAGCAGATCAAGGTATTTCATGACGCGTGGGAGAAGGCCGGTCACGAGCGCGAACCGCGGGTATCAGTCAGCCGAAGCATCTTCGCCCTCGTCGATGACCAGGACCGGGCGTACTTTGGCCGTCGCAACCAGGACGTTGACGAGGTCGGGCTGATCGACGCCCAGACCGAGGCGATATTCGGTCGGACGTACGCTGCCGAGCCGGATCTGCTGATCCAGCAGCTCAAGGAGGACACGGCGATCGCGGCCGCCGACACGCTGCTGCTCACGGTGCCTAACCAGCTTGGCGTTGACTACAACGCCCACGTCATCGGCAGCATCCTCACCCATGTGGCGCCCGCACTCGGCTGGCGGTAAGCCTGTGCGCTTATGCCCACGCGCGGCTTCATCGGCTCGGTTGCGCCGCGAGGCGTCGGAACCCTGTTCCTCTCCGGATCGCCGCGTCTGCTGATCCAGCAGGAACGCCGGATTCCCGCAGACCAGCGGCGCCCGCGCTTGAAGCGGATCAAGACGCAGGTCCTCACCCAAGAGCGTCGCGAGCTGCGCAGCAGACTGGAACGTGCGATACGGCAGAAGGATCAGGACTGACTGGCCGTGCGCGCCACCTGCTCCAGCCGGGCCCGGTAGTCGTCCCACCAGGCCCGGTCATTCGATGGCAAGTTGGTGCTGTCTCGCCGCAGGCCCACCTGTCCGTCGATGAGTTCCCTGACGATGTCCGCGTGGCCGGCGTGCCGGTGCGTCTCCGCGATCATGTGGACAAGGATCCGGTGCAGGTCCACCTCTGCGTGCTCACCGGGCCACCACGGGACGTGGCCGACGGCGTCGAGTCCGAGTGCGTCGAACGTCTCATCCGCGTGAGCCCAGGCCTTGCGGTACCAGCCGAGGATGTAGTCGCGCGGCTCGGCTGCGGTGGCCGACATGTCAGTCATCGGCTCGCGTTCCAGCAGCTCATCATCGGTCCAAGGCGGAGGGTCGGTCAGCGGCCGCCCGAAGGTGTCCCCGAAGTAGCCGATCTCACAGCCGGTCAGGTGCTTCACCAGGCCGAGCAGGTTGGTGCCGGTCGGCGTCAGCGGGCGGCGGATGTCGTACTCCGACAGCCCATCCACCTTCCACAGCATGGCGTCCCTGGCCTGCTGGAGGTAACGGCGCAGATCTGCTTTCTGGTCCGATATCGTCATGTCGGCCAGTGTGCCAGCGGGGTGAGACAGAGTAAGCCACCAGGGCAATCCTGGCCCGGTGATGTCCGCGGCCGCCTGCCCACGCCGGGCACAGCCGACCCCGAAGGCATCCGCTATATCCGGACGCTTGTCGAAGGTGCCCGCGAATACGTCCGGCACACTGCCGTCCGCAGGTCCGACCAGGTCACGACGCATCATCACGGCGAGGCCGATCACCTCGCCTGGCTAGAGCAGCCCTTCGCCGAGGCCCTACGAGCGCTTGACGAGCGCAGCCGCAGCTATTGATGACATCCGCCGACCGACGGTGGTGCGTTGCGCGCCCGGGATTGTTGACTGGTC
>JASHSZ010000016.1 GCA_030040815.1 Streptosporangiaceae bacterium | reverse complement strand
GCACCCGGTCCGATCGCGTGACCAGGGTGCTTCGCGCCCTCCTTCGGTGGGCCGGCGTGCTCCCCTTCACCGCGTACGTCGCGGCCGGACTGCTCGCGCCCCTGGTCGCGATCGCGATCTACTCCTTCCAGCCGAACCACGGCGGCTTCGTGGCCTCGCACGCCACCGCGCCGACCCTCACCAACTTCGACACCGCGCTGCACGGCACGTACCTGACCGGGCTGACGAACGTGGTGCTGCTGGCGCTCGCCACGTCGGTGGTGCCCGGCGTGTTTGGGTTCCTCCTCGCTTACGCCATCCACACCGCCCGGCGGGGCACTGTGCTGCGCCGCGTCGTCATCACGGCGGCCGGCGTCTTCGCCAACTTCGGCGGCGTGCCGCTGGCGTTCCTGTTCATCGCCACGCTCAGCACCACCGGCATCGTCACCGGCTGGATCAAGGACCTGTTCAACTTCGACATCTGGGACCACGGCTTCTCGCTGTACAACCCGTACGGCGTGGCTATCGTCTACCTGTATTTCCAGATCCCGCTCATGGTGCTGGTCATTCTCCCGGCGCTGGAGGGGCTGCGGCCGGCCTGGCGCGAGGCGGCCGAGAACCTCGGCGGGCGCAGCTGGCACTACTGGCGCCACGTGGCCGGCCCGGTGCTGCTGCCGTCCTTCCTCGGTTGCGTGCTGCTACTGTTCGGCAGCGGGCTGTCGGCGTACGCGACCGCGGAGGCGCTGACCGGGGGCACGATCGCGCTCACGCCCATCCAGATCGGCTCGCTGCTGAATGGCAACGTGCTCGCAGGCCAGGAAAATCTCGGCTACGCGCTCGGCGTCATCCTCGTGGTGATCATTGCGATCGTCATGATCGGCTACGTGCTGCTGCAACGGAGGGCGGCACGATGGCTACGGTCATGAGTGGCGCGGAGACCGCGGAGCAGGCACCCGTACCTGGGCCGCCAGCGGCGGCGCGGCGCGGCGTCCCGGTCTGGCGCTGGGTGATCCTGCTCATCGCGGCCGCGTACTTCCTGATCCCGCTGTACGCGGCGCTGCGGTTCGCGGGCTTCAGGGCGTTCACGCAGGTGACTAGCTACCCGAGCTTCGGCTCGGCGCTCCTGCTGTCGCTGCGCCTCGCGCTTATCGCCACCGTCCTCACGCTGGTGCTCATGGTCCCGACCACGGTCTACGTGTACCTGCGGCTGCCCAAGATCCGGCGCCTCATGGAGGCCATCACTATCCTGCCGATCGTGATCCCGCCGATCGTGCTCGTCATTGGCGTGCTCAAGCTGGCGCCTGGCTTTCTGCTGGCCACGCCGAACCTGCTCGGCCTGGTGTACGTCGTGCTCGCGATGCCGTTCGCTTACCGGTCGCTGGACGCCGGGCTGCGGTCCTTCGACGTGCGCACCCTGGTCGAGGCGTCGAACTCGCTGGGCGCTGGCTGGCCGACCACGCTGTGGCGGGTGGTGATCCCGAACCTGCGCACCGCGATGCTGTCGGCGACTGTGCTCACCGTCGCGCTGGTGCTCGGCGAGTACACGGTGGCCAGTTTGGACAACTTCCAGACGTTCCCGGTGTGGATCGTCAACTTCGAGGCGAGCAGCGGGCCGGTGTCGGTGGCCGCGTCGCTGCTGGCGCTGTTCGTCACCTGGCTGCTGCTCATGCTCATCGTCACCGTCGGTGGCCGCAGCGCCCGCAAGCGGGGCGGCGCGGAGGTAGCCCTGTTCTCGGTGTCCACCGCTGCTAACGTCAGCGCCACCAGGGGGGAGCCCGAATGACCACCAACACGGCGGCGAACGCCGCAACCGGCCTGGACCGGCCAGCCGGCGAAGGCGCGCCGGTCAGCATCCAGGCGCTCAGCCGCTCGTTCGGCGCGGTGCGCGCCCTTGACGGACTGACGCTCGACATCGCTCCCGGCGAGCTCGTCGCGTTGCTCGGACCCTCCGGCTGTGGCAAGACCACCGCGCTCCGCATTGTGGCCGGCTTCGAGACCGCCGACTCAGGCACGGTGACAGTCGACAGTAAGGACGTCGCGCCGGTGCCGGCGGCCAAGCGGGACATGGGCATGGTGTTCCAGAGCTACAGCCTGTTCCCGAACATGACCGCGCTGGAAAACGTCGGCTTCGGGCTGCGGATGCGCAAGCTGAACGCTGCCGCCCGGGTAACGAAGGCCACCGAGCTGCTCGACATGGTCGGTCTGTCACCGCAAGCCAGGCAGTACCCGCACCAGCTGTCCGGGGGTCAGCAGCAGCGGGTCGCGCTGGCCCGCGCGCTCGCCATCGAACCTCGGGTGCTGCTCCTGGACGAGCCGCTATCCGCCCTCGACGCCAAGGTCAGGCTCCAGCTGCGCGAGCAGATCAGGACGTTGCAGCAGCGGACCGGCACCACGACGCTGTTCGTCACCCACGACCAGGAAGAGGCTCTGTCCATGGCCGACCGGGTCGGCGTCATGCGAGAAGGCCGGCTCGAGCAGGTCGCTGCGCCGAGCGAGCTGTACTCACGCCCGGCCACCGTGTTCGTGGCGGAGTTTGTCGGCACGATGAACCGCATTCCCGGCGACTACAACGGTGCGGACGAGGTCAGCGTGCTCGGCTCGACGGTACCTGTGGCCGGTGACCGGCCGACGGGCCTGACCGGCGCGGTGGATGTGCTGGTCCGGCCCGAGGGTCTGCGGGTCGAGGCGGTATCCGGCGGCAACGGCATCGTGACCGATCTGACCTTCCGCGGCCCGCTGACCCGGGTCACCGTGCTGCTGTCGGGCGACGTGCAGGTGAAGGTGGACAAGCCGAGCACCGTCGCCACGAGCCTGGTGCCGGGCACCTCGGTGCAGGTGAGGGTGACGGCCGGCGAGCCGGTGCTCGTTGCCGCCTCCGGTGGGTCCGGCGGGTTGTTCCCGCGCAGCGACACCGACACGTGACGACCGCCGACCGGCGGCTGGTGCCGGGCGAGGCGGGTGCCGGCGGTTACCGGCGGCTGACCGC
>JASHSZ010000015.1 GCA_030040815.1 Streptosporangiaceae bacterium | reverse complement strand
AGGCGCGCAATCCATGGTGTGCGTCCTCAGCCTGCAAGCGACTGCCATGACAGCGCCTCCATTTGCGTCTTGACAGGCGTCCCGCCATCAGCTGCGCAGCCGCTCCTGGTCGCCCGTTGGAGAACGGAGAAAATGGAGAACTGAAGAAACGACGTTTTCAAACGGCCGGGAGAACGACGAGGAGGCGCCGCTGGCCGCGAGAGGCTCTGACTTACGGGACTGCTCCATCAGGCAAACCAGCAGCTAGGAGTGGCGCGTCCGACGGCTGTGCTTAGGGAACGCCGGGTCCGGACCAAGCGTGCAGCCCAAACAGCGCGGATCCGCGGGCTCCACTGCCGGGTACACACCTGCGGTGACTGCCGAGTTCTTCGCCCTGGCGTTCAGCGCTGCGGCGAGCCCGACCCTGCTGGCCGTCGACCTCGTGCTCATAGCTAACCAGCGGCCCCGAGCAATGCTTCTTTGCGTGTTGCTCGGCTGCCTCGCGACCGCTGTAGCCATCGGTCTCGTAGACGTCCTGGTCATCCACTCCGACGTCACCAAGACGCAACACTCCCTAGGCCCAGCCGGGGATCTCGCCATCGGCCTGTTGTCGCTGGCCGCCGGCGTTCTACTGATCACTGGCCTGCCGCGACGCCGGGCGGCAAAGAGGCGAGCCAGCCGGCGACGCGAAAACAAGCATCCGGGCCAGCTGCCAGGGTGGGCGCAGCGGGCGCTGACCAAGCCCCGGCTCGGAGCAGCCGTCCTGGTCGGGGCCGTGCTCGGCCTGCCAGGCGGCTTCTACCTCGCCGCACTGCACGACCTGAACACCGCACACCTGTCCACGACCACCCGGGTCGTCGCCGTGATCGTTTACTGCCTGATCGAGTTCACCCTGCTGATCGTGCCCGCCATCCTTCTCATCGTGCGCCCGCAAAGCGTCCACGCGCTGCTGGCCCGCGCACAGGCGTGGCTGATCAGAAATGGCAGAAGGGCACTGGCCTACGTGGCGCTTGCGCTAGGCACCTACCTGACCATCAGCGGCCTAGTGTCCCTGCTCAGCTAGTGAGCCGCACCTGGAAATGCCGACGTCGCCTGGGCAGGCGGCAGGCGGCTCCCTGACATGGCCAGGTACTGCTCCAGCGGTTCATCGTGCTAACAATCGTCAATTCCGTGCTGCCTGATCCGCGACTGGTAGCGCTCAAGGCCTGGGCAGTCGCCAAGAAGGTCCCAACACTTCGAAGTGCTGCTTAATTGTGAGCGACTCGCTTCGCCGACCTCGGCTAGCGGGCGATCGACCCGGTAGCGGAGGTGCTGTCGTATGAGACGGGCGCCGGACGAAGATGCAGACGCACTCGCGGCTTCGAGGCCCGCCGATCGCATCGCCTCCTAAGCAGATGGCAAGGACAGCTACCGCAGCGGTCATCCACTGGCCGCGCAGCGCCTTCCGCGCGCATGCCCCCCAAGACCCCGATGGCGATGTCAGCCCAGCCCACCGCATCGAAGAGCCGGACGTTGTGCTGGTGGCACCAGCTGGCGTACTGGCGCAGATGGCGATGATCTCTGCGGACCCCGCGGTGATGCACGGCCATGCCGTGATCGCCGGTACCCGCGTCCCGGTCAGCGTGATCCTGGACTGTATCGCTTCCGGCATGACGACCGAGCAGATCACTGCCGAGTACCCGACAGTGACCGCGGCGGGCGCAGCCGCAGCATACGGCGCCGCGCTGGCCCGCGAGGAACTGCTGCCAATCCTGCAGTCGCGGTGAAGTTCAAGCTGGACGAGAACCTGCCCGTCTCGGCGGCCAGCGTCCTGACCACCGCCGGGCACTACGTCGACACCGTTCCCGGCGAGCACCTAGCTGGCCGGCCAGACGCGGACGTCGTCGCCGCGTCCACCGCGGCCCAGCGGGTCCTGATCTCTCGACGTCGGCCTGGGTGACATCCGCGCCTATCCGCCCGGCAGCCACGCCGGCATCGTGATCCTGCGCCTCGCCGACCAGTCCGCCGCCACCGTCATCAAAAGCGATCGGCGATCTGGCCAGCCTGGCTGAGCCCGACAGCCTCGCCGGGGCGGTCGCTGTGCTGCAACGTGGCCTGCTGCGCATCCGCCGTCCCTGACCAAAGCCCAGCGCGCAACTGCACCCGCCCATCAGGCGGCTACCTACAGTCACCTGCACGATCCGCCGCTCAGCAACGCCGCAGCCGCCGATATGGTCAGCAACCTGGTCGCCAAGGTGACCGCCCTGTCTCGCGCCGAACTTGGTGATCTGCGTGCCGGCCGGTGTACGGGCGGCCGTGCAATGCCGATGGTCAATGTCTAGGTATCTGTCGGCGGTGCCCGCGCCAGCGCACCTGTTCATGCCCCTTGGGCGGCGATCACCTCGATCGCCTCGCCGTACAGCATGCGTTTGTGCTCAGCGAGTGTCCGGCGGTCCTTGGCGGCCAGCTCGGCGGCCAGCTGGACGGCCCGTGCGAGCACCTGGTCCTCGCTGGCCACCTGGTGCACGATCCCCGCCGCCACGGCCTCGGATGCCCCGTAGCGCCGACCGGTCACAACGGCCTCCTGCGCGGATCGCCGAGGCACCTTCGCGGCGATGACCGCGAACATCGCAGGGGTGATCGGGAAGCCGAGGTCCGCCTCGGGCAGGCACCAATAGCCCCGGTCCTCGCGCATGACCAGGACGTCATGCGCCACCGCCAAGACCGCCCCGGCCCCGAACGCGTGACCGTTGACAGCTGCCACCGTCGCCATCGGGAACCCGAGCACCCGGCCGAACAGCCGGTTCACCTCCGCCAGGAATCGGTCAGCCTCGGCGGGAATGGTCGCCAGCCAGCCGATGTCCATGCCGTTGGCGTAGAACCTCTGCTCCCCGGTGGTCACCAGCGCGGCCGGGCCAGCGGCCGCCTCGACCCGGTCCAGCGCCCCGGAGAACGCCTCCAGCCAGCCACGGTTGAACAGGTTCTCGCCGCCAGCCATGCGCAGCACCCAGACCTCGCCCTCGCGGGCCAGATCGATCACGGATCGCCTCCCGCCCTGGCCCGGATCAGCAGCCTCCTGCGTCCGGCAGCCCGTCACCCACGCCACCAGACCGGGCTACCGAAATGCTCGCCCGATGGACTTCCGCGGGATGAGCCTAAGCCGGCTGTCTGGCTCCAGCCATCGCTGCAAGTGAGACGACGACTCCGATCCGACCGGTCGTGAGACCACGGAGCGGTCGTCACACGCCGTTGCGGGCGTCGGCTGCAAATCACGCTCCGTGATACGGGCCGATCCGGACCTGTGGGCGTGTAACAGCCTTTACGTGCGCGTAGCGGCCTTCGGTTGCCTCCAGGTGGGGCACCGACCTTGACGATCTGATCGTGACTAGCAGTAGAGCGCGCGCCTTTGTAGGATGACTGACTAATCAGTCATCCTACACGCGGAGGTACCGGGGTGCCGCGGTCGGAGTCGGAGAACGAGCGGATCCGCGCTGCTCAGCGGGCGGCGATCCTGGCGGCGGCCAGGACGGTGTTCGCGCGGCGGGGGCTGGCGGCCACCATTGACGAGGTGGCCGCGGCCGCGGGCGTCAGCCATGGCCTGG
>JASHSZ010000131.1 GCA_030040815.1 Streptosporangiaceae bacterium | reverse complement strand
GGCCGGTTCATCGTCACGATGAGGACGTGCCCGCGCAGCTCGACCAGCGCGTGCGGCTGCTCCTCCTGGTCGGGGGTAGCGGTCATCGCGTCGGCCTCCTCTGGCGCCGCGTCGTCGCTCGAAAACAGCGTGCGCGGCCGGTTGTGCCGAACGATAACACGTTCTAGTTTCGTACCCATGGCCCTGAACATCGCTGATCTCTTCGAGCACGCGGTCGACGCGGTACCCGAGCGCCTCGCCATCGCGTGCGACGGCGCAGAGGTCAGCTACCGCGAGCTGGAGGCGCGCTGCAACCAGCTGGCGCACTACCTCGCCGCGGTCGGCGTCGGCACGGGCGACCACGTCGGCGTCTACGGCCGGAACTCGATCGAGCTCGTCGAGGCGTTCCTCGCCTGTTACAAGCTGCGCGCCATACCCGTGAACGTCAACTACCGGTATGTCGAGACCGAGCTGCACTATCTGTTCAGCGAGGCCGAGCTCAAGGCCCTGGTCCTCGACCGGCAGTATGGCGGCAAGGTCGCGGCGCTGCTGCCAGGCTTTCCCGATATCAGCGCAGTCCTGGCGATCGACGACGGCAGCGGCGCTGAGCTGCCGACTGGCGCTGTCGATTTCGCAACGGCGATCGCTGGCGAGTCCGCCGACCGTGACTTCGGAGCACGCAGTCCCGACGACATCTACATGCTCTACACGGGTGGCACCACCGGGTACCCGAAGGGCGTGCTCTGGCGGCACGAGGACGTGTGGCGCACGCTCGGCGGGGGCATCGACTTCGTCACCGGCGAGCCGCTGCCCGACGAGTGGGAGCAGATCCGCCGCGGCACCGCCGGTCCGGCAGGCCTGGTCCGGCTGGCGACCGCACCGCTGATCCACGGCAGCGCGCAGTGGAGTACGCTGCCAGCCCTGTTCGCTGGCGACTCGGTGGTACTCATGCCGCAGTTCGACCCGCACGAGGTCTGGCGCGCGGTGCAGCGGCACAAGGTCAACACGATCGTGGTAGTCGGCGATGCGATGGCCAGGCCGCTGATCGAGGCCTACGAGGAGGAACAGTACGACTCCTCCTCGGTTCTCTCCGTGTCCAGCAACGGCTCGATCTTCTCGGCAACCGTCAAGGACCAGTACCTCAGGCTGCTGCCGAACGTCGTCATCACCGACGCGATCGGCTCATCGGAGACCGGCTTCACCGGGCTCGGCTTCGTGTCCGCAACCACCAGGAAGGCCGAGGGTCCGACCGTGACGGCCGGACCGTCGACGATCGTGATCGACGAGCATAACCGGCCAGTCGGGCCCGGCGAGGTCGGCAGGATCGCACGCGGCGGCCACATCGCGCTTGGCTACTACAAGGACCCGGTCAAGACCGCCGCATTGTTCGCCGAGGTCGACGGCGCACGGTACACCGTCCCCGGTGACTACGCCCGGGTGGAGGAAGACGGCTCCATCACGCTGCTGGGCCGGGGCAACACCTGCGTCAACACCGGCGGCGAGAAAGTCTACCCGGAGGAGGTCGAGGGCGCGCTGAAGTCGTATGCCGACGTCTTCGATGCCATCGTCATCGGCGTTCCGGACGAACGACTCGGGCAGCGGGTCGCGGCACTCGTGCAGCCACGGGGCGGCCACGACATCGATCTGGCCAAGCTGGCGGAGCACCTGCGCACCCAGATCGCTGGTTACAAGGTGCCGAGGTCGGTCTGGCTGGTCGAGCACATCGGCCGGACTCCCGCGGGCAAGGCCGACTACCGCTGGGCGCATCGCTACGCACAGGAGCACGCGGCGGCCACACCGGAGCAAGGCTGAGGAGGCTCGACATGCGGACTCCGCTGTGCGACCAGCTGGGCATCGAGCACCCGATCGTCGGCTTCACGCCATCGGAGCACGTCGCTGCAGCGATCAGCCGCGCCGGCGGGCTGGGCGTGCTCGGCTGTGTGCGGTTCAACGACGCCGCTGAGCTCGACAAGGTGCTGTCCTGGCTGGACGACAACACCGACGGCCGGCCGTACGGCGTGGACGTTGTCATGCCGGCCAAGATTCCGGCCGAGGGCACGGCGGTAGACCTGAATCAGCTCATCCCTGCGCGGCACCGGGACTTCGTCGAGCAGACGCTGACGAGGCTCGAGGTGCCTCCGCTGCCGCCGGGCGCGCCTACCTCCGACGGCGTGCTCGGCTGGCTGCACTCAGTGGCCAGAACGCAGGTGGAGGTTGCGCTCGAGCACCGAGCCGGGCTCATCGCCAACGCGCTGGGTTCGCCGCCCGCCGACGTCATCGCCAGCGCGCACGACCATGGCATGCTCGTCGCCGCGCTAGCCGGAAAGGCCGCGCACGCGCAGGCGCACGTCGCGGCCGGCGTCGACGTCGTAGTTGCCCAGGGCTACGAGGCCGGCGGGCACACCGGTGAGATCGCGACCATGGTGCTGGTGCCTGAGGTTGTAGACGCCGTCGGACCACAGGTGCCGGTGCTGGCGGCCGGGGGCATCGGCAGCGGCAGGCAGATCGCCGCGGCGCTCGCGCTCGGGGCGGCCGGAGCGTGGATGGGCTCGGCATGGCTGGTCACCGCCGAGTACGGGGCGCTCTCGCCGCTGCCCGCGGTGCGGGCCGCGCTGCTGGCCGCGACCTCGTCCGACACCGTCCGATCGCGGATCTACTCCGGCAAGCCGGCCCGGTTGCTGAAGAACCGGTGGACCGAGTCGTGGTCGGATCCAGGTGCGCCGGACCCGCTGCCGATGCCG
>JASHSZ010000130.1 GCA_030040815.1 Streptosporangiaceae bacterium | reverse complement strand
ACTGGCGCACGTGACGCCCACGGAACAGGGGCTCGACACCCTGCTCGCCGTGGTCCTGGTGGCCGCGCTGGCGCCGGCGATCGTCGGCGTGCTACCCGGCCCGCGCATCCCGCAGGTCGTCGTGCTCATCTTCGGCGGCATCCTGATCGGCCCGCAGGGCCTCGATATCGGCCACCCCGCCGACATCTCGCTGCTCTCCGACATCGGCCTCGGGTTCCTGTTCCTGCTGGCGGGCTACGAGCTAGAACCTGGCCAGCTACGAGAGCGATCGGGCCGGATGGCTATCGTCGGCTGGCTGGTGAGCGCCGCGCTGGCGGTGGCAGCCGTCGCGGTGCTCGCCTCGTTCGGCTTCGTCCGCGACTTCGTGCCCATCGGCCTCGCGCTGACGACCACGGCGCTCGGTACGCTGCTGCTGCCCATCTTTCGCTGGTCCATCGTGCTGCTGATCGTGCTGCTGAGCCTGGCCGCCCACTTTGGCCTTGACGTCGTGCTCGGTGCGGTGCTGGCAGGCGTCGTGCTGCGCCGGTGGACACGCCGGACGGAGGTCGACGCCGACGCCCTCGAGAACAAGCTCGAGGCGGTCGGCTACGACGTCTTCATCCCGCTGTTCTTCGTCTCCTCCGGCATGTCTCTCGACATCCGTTCGATCGCCGCCAATCCGCTCCGGCTCATCGTCTTCGCGGTCCTGCTCCTCGTCGTGCGCGGCCTGCCATCGCTGCTGATCTACGCCCCGGTGCTGCCGTTCCGGGAGCGGCTCGAGATGACCTTCATCGCCGCGACCACCATGCCGCTGCTGATCGCGCTCGCCGCGATCGGCCTCAGTGACGGCGTCATGCTGCCCTCAAACGCGGCCGCGCTGGTCGGCGCCGGGGTCGTGTCGGTCCTCGTGTACCCGGCCATTGCCACCACGCTGCACCGCACCGCCGTTAGATCCGCGCCGCGATGAACGCCGCCAGGGCGCCCAGGGTCTCCAGCGCATCCAGGTTGAGGTCCTCGGCCGCGACGTCTACGCCGTACCGGCGGTGGACCTGCCGCAGCAGCAGCGTGCCGGCCAGCGAGTCCAGCCCGGCGCCGCCGCGCAGCAGCGGGGTCGTCGGGTCGATGCCGCGCAGCTCGGCCCGCCCGGTGATCTCGGCCAGCAGATCGGCCAGTTCGGCGGCCAGCTGGTCCGCGGCCGTCACGGCAGTGCCACGACGAAGTCCGGCAGCCGGGGTAGCTCCCCGGTCAGCGGCCGGCTGAACAGCGCCCGCCCGTCGGCCCCGGTCACGCCGGGCTCGGCCCGGAACCCCGCGGCGGCTAGGGCCAGCCGGAAGGGCACGTTGCGGTCGGTCACCCGGCACGGCACCGTCAGCTTGGCGGCGCCTGCCGCGGCGGCCGACCGGCACAGAAAGGCCAGCAGCGCGTCGAGTGCACCGCGGCCGAGCGCGCGGCAGGACATCATCACCAGCGGCGCCATCGCCGTCGCCGCCGACCCTGGCGAGCGCCCGCCGCCACTGCCGGTCACGATCGCGGCGCCCACCAGGCCGTCGTCACCGAAGTTGTCAGCAAGCCTGACCGTCGTGATGTGCTGGCCAGCCGATGTCAGCAGCGCCGTGAGCTCGGCCTCGGTCACCGGCTGTCCGGCCGAGTTCAGCTGGTGTGTCCGGACTGACAGCTCGAGCAGGCGGGGCACGTCGGCCGCCGTCGCGGGCGCGATCGTGACGCGCGTACCCACGTGCCGCAGGAACTCCGCGCGGGAGCCGCCGAACTCGCGCGCGGCAGCCTGGCGGCGCCGTCGCTCGACGTACAGCTGGCCGCGCCGGCGCGCCTCGGCGGTCACGACCGGGGGGCTGAACTGCGGCCAGCTCGCCGCCTCGGCTGCGTCCTCGGGTGTCAAGACCAACACAGCGGGCAGCGCCGCCGCGACTTCGGCGCGCTCCACCATGTCGTCATCGATGAACGCCATCGCGTCGGCCGGCACGTCCAGACTGGCCGCTATCCGCCGGAGGGCCTCCGGCTTGGCGTCCCACCCACACTCGGCAGCGGCGAGCTCCAGCCCGGCGAGCCGCTGCACGTACTCGGCGGCGGCCGGCGGGTTCCGGCTGGCCACCGCCTGCAGGATGCCGCGCTCGGCCAGTTCGCGCAGCACGCTCAGGAGCACTGGGTCGGCCGGCGGCGGCTGCTGATCGGACTCCAGGTAGATGCCGTCTAGCAGGGTGTTGTCGATGTCCCACACCACGCACTTGATCGGGGCACCGACCGTGCTAGCCCGGCGGGACGACCCCCCCGAACCCCCTGCGGCGCTTGCGCTAGCCACGGGGTCCGCCGGTTGCCGGCGGCTGCACCGGCCGGCTCGAGTTGTCGGTCGGCTCGGCCCTGCGCTCCATCGTGAGGTGAGTAGCGGTAAAGCCGTACTTCCGGTACAGCGTCCGCATGCCGAGGTTGCCCGCGTGGACCTTGCCGGTCAGCTGGGTCAGCCCGGCCTTGTCCGCCGCCGCGAGCACCGCCGCCATCAGCACCTCGCCAACGTGACCGCGGTCCGGGCCCGCCGAGGTGGCCAGGGACCGGAAGTTGCCGTACCGGTCTCCGGTGAGCGAGTTGGTCCTGGCCGACACCCAGGCCCAGCCGACCGGTGCATCCGGCGCGCGCTCGGCGACCGCGACCAGCATGATCTCCCCCGGCTTGCCGAGCGCGCCGGTCACCCGCTTGCGGTGCAGCGCCGGGTCGGTGATGGCGTCGTCGGCGAACGAAACGACGGCAATGTCGATCTCGTATGCCACGATCGCCTCGACGTCTGCGGCCGTCGCGGGCCGGACCAGGTACCCGGTCATCGGTGCCGCCGTGGTTGGAGGGGCTGCTGCTGGCCCGGAGGGACGACCCCCCGCACCCCCCGCAGGGGCATCGGCCGGAAGACGGTTCCGGCGCACGCGGGACAGCCCGCCGCCTGGAGCGCCGCGATCTGCGGCCAGCGTCCACCGGGGCCCACCTCGTGGACCTCGCGGCAGCGGGCACACCGATAGGGCCTGGTGGACACGACCCGGTTAGCCGCGGTGTACAGCGGTCCGTCGTACTCGCCGTCGATGAGCGGGCGGGCCCCGGCCGCCGTGCGCAGGTGGTACAGGTTGCTGGTACCCGCGAGCACGCCAGCACCAAGGTACTCGTTGAAGCCCGGCGCGAGCGACCTGATCACCAGCCCCATCTCGGCCACGGCACGCTGCACCGCGATCGTCTCGTCCGGCCGTCGCGCCCCGAAGGAAAAGAACACGTGCCGACCCGGCCGCGGCACCAGAGCGGACACCGCCCGGCTCAGGAACAACTGCGCTCCGGCCACGGTGTACGGCGGGTCTGTCAGCACAACGTCGAACCCGCTCGCGAGCTCGGCAGGCAGCGGCTGGCGCAAGTCATGCCGCACCGTCTCGACGACAGTCCCGGTGTCGGCCACGTTCCGGTCAATCCAGGCCAGGATGTCAGCATCGCTGTCGACAACCGTGAGCCGGCGGATCGCACCCGCATGGCCGGTCTGCACGGTGAAGTGCGCGAGGGCGACCGAGACGAGGTCGTCGTCACCCAGCAGGATGATGCGCTGCCCGGCCAGCGCGCGGGCCTGGTGCAGCCGCAGCACGCGGCCCAGCTTGGTGTCGATGGTGCAGTGCGTCTGATCGAGCTCGGCCTTCGCGCTGGGCGTCCCCTCGGCGATCGCGTGCAGCGTAGCCGCGAGGCCGGCCAGTTCGCGGGGCACGACCTCGCCGCGCCCGCCGCACTCCGGGCAGGTGGCCCGCAGGTCCACCGCGAGGTTGGCCGCCGCGACGGCGGCCCGGCCGCTGACCGTGAGCCGGACCGGCCGCTGGGTATCCACGATGCCGTGCTTACGCAGCTCGTTGCAGGTCGCCGCCACGATCGGCACCGGCAGCTCGGCAAGCCGGGCAATCTCGCGCACGGCAGCAGGCTCGGCGGTCAGCACCGCCGACAGGATGTCACGGATGCCCGATTCGCCCTCTGCCAGGCCCACGGCAGCCGCGACGGCGAGCACTGCTTCGTCTATGTCCATGGCTGTCTGTTCACCCGTGCCGCGCCGGGGGGACGACTCTGAGCCCCTCGCCACAGGTACGGTATTCTTCCACATCATGCCGTCCATGGACGTGGCGAGCGGCTACGCCGACCTGCGCCGCCGGGAAGCCACCTCACCCAAGCGCCTCTACGCCATCGACGCTGCCTGCACCGCGGCGTCCCCGGTAACCGACGTCGCTGCGCTGGCCGACCTCGCGGGCGCTGCCGTCCGGTCTGGCGGCGGGCACGTGCTCGCAAACAGCCATGTCGTGTTCCCCAACGGCGCACTCACGCTGGTCCTGATCCTCGCCGAGTCGCACCTGTCGATCCATACCTGGCCCGAGGAGCGCCTGATCGCGATCGACCTGTTCAGCTGCGGTGCGATCGACGGGCAGCGAGTGCTGGACGAACTGACCGCCGCTCTGCACCTCACCTCCGTCCAAGTCGCTGAGGTCGACCGGGGCATCCCCGGCCAGCGGCGCGCCTAGCCGCGCTGCGGCGCCGACATCGCCCGGGCCGGCTGGTCTACCGGAGTGTCGGCGCCATCGGGCGTGACGGGGGCGCGCGCTTCCTCATCGTGCTGACGTCGCAGTGCGCGCACCGGTCCGGGTGTCCCGGCTGCGGAGATGGCCGACGCCGATTCCGCTTTCCACCGCGTGGTCGAGGACGCCTTGCGCCAGCTCGGGTGAGCGGTGCTGGCCGCAATCACCCGGAACGGATGACGCTCCGGCACCGCACCACGGGAACGGTGACCAAAGCGATCACACTCTTCGGGGGAAGGACACACATGAAGAACGGCCAGACCTACTCCTCTACCGCATTCCAGCTGAACAAGTCGTCAATGATCACCGGCGCCGTGCTCGTGGGCACCGGCGGCCTGATCGGGCTCATCGGCATGCTTGTCGGCGGAACCGCGCTGGCGTCCGCCTGCCGCCAGTGGTTCCGCGAGCTCGAAGTGACGCCGAGCGAGGCGGCCAGGCACAAGTGGAGCCAGACGAAAGCAGCGAGTGCTGCGGGCGCGGCCGCCTGGCAACAGCACAACGGCCTTCAGCGGACACACGCCTGAGCTGCTGGCTCAGCCACCAGCAAGACCCTTACGCCGGGCGGTCGGAGCGGCCCGCAGAACCGGGCCCGCCCGGAAGGACTCTGCCAGCCGTCGCTGTCTCAGTGCGCATGGTCGCGCCATCGTGTCAGCGGACGGGCTGTCCCGCGGTCGTCACCGAGCCGGCCGACGGCAGAGCGCCGTAGCAAGACGCGAAGGGCGGGCTCCGGCCCGGTTAACCCGGCGGAGCCCGCCCCGCCCCCGCGGCGTCGGCCGCGGCTGCGAGCCGAGCCGGCCCTAGGCGGCGTAACCTGTCTGCTGTGACCTGGGTGTTCCGCATAACGCTCGCTATCTCGGTGGCACAGCTAGCCGCTTGGTGGCAGCTGGCCGGCCATCCGCCAGCGACGCCGGCGGGCGCGCTCGCCATCGCGGCCCTCGCCCTGGTCGCGACGCTGCTCGCGGTGGTTGCGCACGGGCGGCCGACGGGGAGCATTACCCCTGCCGGGCCGCTGCTACGGCGTGCCATCGCGCTCCGCCGCAAGTCGTGGGGTGCGGTATTCCAGCGCCAGCGTGATCCGGACGCGGCCGGCCGCGCCCGGCCCAGGGCACCGTCGGCCGCCCGGGCGGCCGCCTGACCTTGCCCGCTGCCTAGGGTGCCAGACGCGTTAGCTGGCTCTATACCTCGCGGCCGCCTCCAGCTGACCCAGAAAATCTTCGACCTGCTGGAGGGCAGTTCACCATGCTCGGATTCCTCAATGCGCCGCTGGGCGTTGCCTATGCCCTGCTGTTCGACCTGGCCCACATGCTGGCACCGCTGCCCGGCGGGCTCGCCACCGTCGCGGCGATCGTGATCTTCACCGTTGCCGTGCGGCTGCTGCTGTCGCCGGTCAGCTTCGCCGCGCTTCGCGGTCAGGCCGGTCTCGCCGCGCTGCACTCGCAGGTGGCCGAGTTGCGCACCCGCTACGCCCACCAGCCCGAGCGGCTGCAGCGCGAGCTCGCTGCGTTCTACCAGGCCCAGGGCGGCACGCTGCTGGGCGGCTGCCTGCCGCTCCTGGTGCAGCTGCCGTTCTTCAGCGTGCTCTACCGGCTCTTTCTGTCCAAGACGGTGGCCGGGCGGCCGAACGCGCTGCTGGCCAGGAACCTGCTCGGCACTCCCCTGGGCAGCCACTGGCTGACCGGTGTGGGTCCGCTGAGCCTCCACGGCCTGGTGTTCCTCGGCCTGTTCGCTCTGCTGGCCCTCGCGTGCTTCGCCGTCGCGCGGATCAGCCAATCCGCCAGCCGCAGCGGACCGCTGCCGGCCGCCGCCGCGCCCCGCACCGGGCCGGCCCGCCTGCTCGGCCGCGCGCTGCCCTACATCACGGTGGTCATCGCCGCGTTCGTGCCGCTGGCGGCCGGGCTCTACCTGCTCACGACGACGACCTGGACCGGCGCGGAACGAGCCGTCTGGCGGCATCGGTCCCATCGGCGAGGTCGCGCAGCGCCGAGCGCGACAGCCGGGTAGCCAAGCACCACCGCCCGCAGCCGCATACTGCCCAACAGCACGGAGGCGGGATAGGTTGTCCGTCGTGACTGCACAGCAGGGGGGTCCGGGGGTCGTCCCCCAGGGCCAGCGCAGGCCGTCTCGTACTTCGACACGTCCACGTGGCTGCCGCGCGACATCATCTCCCGCGGCTCGCGGATGATTCCGCCCACGACAGCATGGACCCCGCCCACATGTGCTGGATGTCCGGTCAGCTGCCGCGGGGCCGATACCTGCACTGCCCGGACGGCAGCCGCCTGGCCCAGTTCGACGACCCCGAGCACTGCTTCGGGCTGCTGGACGTCCTGCGTCGTTGTGAGCCGTCGGGCGCTCGCCCGGCCATCTGCTGCCTGACCGCTGGAGCCCGAGTAACTTAGATGCGGTCCGAGCAGGTCGCAGCGGGAGGCAAGACGTGAGTGGCGGAGTCGAGCACCTGATCCTCTCCGGACCGGTGCTGCTCGCCATCCCTGTGGCGGCCGCCGCCGGCGCGGTCACCTTCCTGTCACCGTGCTGCCTGCCGCTGGTACCCGGCTACCTTTCCTACCTGACCGGCATGTCGGGGACCGCCGCCGCCGGGCGCCTGGACGCGGGGCCCGTCCCGGCGGCAGCGCTG